>JACMIX010000423.1 GCA_014380935.1 Gloeobacterales cyanobacterium ES-bin-141
ATTCACCCACGCGCTCAAGCGACCCTGATGTCCGACACCGTTGAAAGAGGACGGAGAACGCGCGTCTCGATTCACTCTGAATATTCCTTGCTCGCGAGGGACACCCAGGAAGACAGATCCAGGTTGGTGTCCGGACAAACCCTCATTCGGACTGTTGGACAGCTTCCATACGCTGCCGCAGGCTGAGAGGCCGCATGTCCGTCCAGACTTCTTTGATGTAGGCGAGGCACTCCGCCTTGGTGCCACTCTGACCGGCATCCCGCCAGCCGAGCGCGTTCTCCCGCTCAGCAGGCCAGATTGAGTACTGCTCTTCGTGGTTCAAGACGACTTTGTAAAGGGTTTTGTCTTCGCTATCCGCTGCACTCATTGCTCACATCCAGGGTCGGTTGCCATTTAGCCCGTAGATCATAGGGCTCACCACCGCCCACGCATAGTAATGTTCGATACAGCTGGAAAACCGGAACCGCATTTTAGATAGGCAAGACAGCGTCACTCTGTAGTACTAGTCTTGTACCAGTCGAGGGAACTCGGGCGCTGGTTTTCGTTTATAACGGTAAGTGAAAAGAACCCCCTTCCTCCGGTAGACATAGATGGATTCCCCCCTGGTTTCCGTTGTGATACCCGCGTACAACGCGGTGGCTTACATCGGCGCGACTCTAGATTCCGTCTTGAGCCAGACCTACGAAAATATCGAAGTACTGGTGGTCGACGACGGTTCGCAAGACCGGACGCTCGCGGTGATCGAAGCATACTGCCGTAAAGACGGCCGGGTCATCCTCTTAAGACAACCGAATCTGGGGGTCGCGGCGGCCCGCAACCTGGCAATTCAAGCTTCACAGGGAACATTGATCGCCCCGCTTGATGCCGACGACATCTGGTATCCGCACAAGCTGGAAAGACAGGTGCAATGCTTTCTGGATGCCCCGCCCCAACTTGGGCTTGTCTACTCCTGGTTTTCGCTGATCGACGAGGCGGGTTCGACCCTCTGGAGCGGTTCCGGCCACCAGTTCGAGGGAAAAGTACTGGCATCCCTGGTGTACCAAAACTTTGTCGGCAACGCCAGCGTGCCGCTTATCCGCCGTGACTGCTTTGAGAAAGTGGGTGTCTACAGCACCCGGCTGAGAGAGCACAACGCCCAGGGGTGCGAGGACTGGGACCTTTATCTGCGCATCGCCGAACATTATGATTTTCAGGTCGTTCCGGAACTGCTGGTCGGCTACCGTCAGGTCAACGGCAGCATGGCCTGCAATTCAAAGGTGATGGCCAGGTCCTACCACCTGGTTATGGAGGACAGCCGCGGCCGTTGTCCGGAAGTGCCCGAGCCGGTCTACCTGTGGTCCAGCACCAAGTTCTACCTGTATTTGATGAGCCGGTGCTACGGATCGGGCGACTATCCGGGCACCTTGAGCTGCCTTTATCGAGCGGTACGGTCAGATTTTGTTGTGCTGCTGTGGCTACGGGTCTACGCAATTTTTCTGAAGAGCACGCTGATGCTCGCGACCCAACCGCTGCGCAGGCAGATTGGGCGTACCAGACCGGGCACACAGCCGCAACTCGGAACTCGCGCCCGGCGGATTGGCGACCGCCCAACCATTTCGAAGCGCTACCAACAAATCCAGCTAGACCGACTGGCCTGGGTGGCAAGCAGCGACAGCACGGCGCGGCCGGCAGCACAGGCAGCAGTGACCTTGAGAGGCAGTTTGGGTAGGCCAACGACCAGGCGGCGGTTGATTCATCTGGTCAACTTGCTCAGCGAACTGGTCTCTCGCGACATCAAAGTCCAATATCAGCGCTCGGCCCTGGGTGTCCTCTGGTCGCTGGTGAGCCCGCTGATGCAACTGCTGATCTTTGTTTTTCTGTTTAACCAGGTTCTGTCGGTGAAAACCGGCTATTTCTACCCTTCGTTTACCTTCAGTGGCATGCTCGCCTGGGCCTGGTTTCAAATGTCGCTTTCTCAGGCGACGGGCGCTGTGACGAGCAACCGTGAACTGGTCCGGCAGCCCGGCTTCCCGGCTCCGATCCTGCCTGTGGTCACAGTCACCACCAATTTGATCTACTTTCTGATAGCGCTGCCGATCCTGGCGGTGCTCCTCGTGGCAGGCGGCAGCAACCTCGGGTTTTCGCTCCTGGCGTTGCCGGTTGTTCTGGTCGTGCAGTTCATGCTGACCCTGGGCTTTGCCTATTTGCTTTCTTCAATAAACGTCGTCTTTCGCGACACGCAGCATATTGTCGGCGTCTGCTTACAGTTGCTTTTTTACCTGACCCCCGTTTTCTACGACCCCGCCACCATCCCTGAGCGCTACCGATTTTTTCTAGCCGTTAACCCGATGGCACACCTGATCGAGGCTTACCGGGCCATATTTTTGCGCGCCTCAGTGCCGGACATTCCCACTTTGGGGGCGCTAGTCGGGATCGCAGCAGTCTTACTGGGTGTCGGCCATCAAGTTTTTGTGCGCGTAAGCGACCGCTTTATCGAGGAACTCTAGATGGGCGATGCAATCGTGGTGCAGGGCCTGGGCAAGCGCTTTCACAGGCGTGACCCTCACCGGCCCGCGACGCTCAAGGGGATGCTCCTGCAGGGGTTGCGGCCTGGGCGTCCGGCTGAGCAATTCTGGGCGCTGCGCGATATCAACTTCACCGTCGCCCCCGGCCGCATGCTCGGGATCGTCGGTGCCAACGGCGCCGGCAAATCAACGCTCTTGCGCCTGCTGGGCGGCGTCGGTCGCCCTGACACCGGCCGCGTGGAAGTGCGCGGCCGGATTGGTGCCCTGCTCGATCTGGGGGCCGGTTTTCACCCGGATCTGAGTGGGCGGGAAAACATCTTTGTCAACGGTTCGATCGCCGGGCTCACCCGCCGGGAACTCACCCATCGCCTTGAATCGATTGTCGATTTTGCCGAACTTGA
>JACMIX010000424.1 GCA_014380935.1 Gloeobacterales cyanobacterium ES-bin-141
ACTCTGCTATGCAGCGAGTGCTATGAGGCCAAGCCGTTTCACAAAACAGCCTGGGAATGTGCGGAAACCGTCCGTTGCGCCACCCACAAACGCGGTCTTCTACGCGGCTGCTGCATGTGTAAAAAACGCTTTGAACGACCATTTCTCTGGTCGACCGGCCGGTGCTACGGTTGCCATCTGCCTTACTCCTCGATGCACAAACACTGAAGTCGCTTTTTGCTCCTGCAGTACCCTGCAGATGTTGAACGATGCAGGTTTCAGAGCCTCGCTGCCACTTCGTCCAAGCGTCAGTCTTCTCCTATGAGAGCAAACAGGCTTTATTTCCGTCGGAGCCGGACCCGATAACTGATTGTCGGGAGCGTGGTGCTTTGCACGTGCGGCTCGCGTATCCAGGGCGATCGTCATGGTACCGATTGTTAGCTCAAAGCACTTATTGCTGACGGTTTGTGATTTCTACTTTCAAATACCCCTGCAGAACGCCACTCGGTTCCTGGTGGTCAGTGTGAGGCTCCAGGTTTCTATATCCCACCTGTGGGGATACACGAAGCCTGAGATTTGCTATCCTGTCCTCACCCGCTGCGACCCACTTCCCTTGCTGTGAGACTGTTCGTTGGGGTCACCGATTTTGACTGGTACTCTCTCCACGCTTCCCGCTCAGGGGTGGAAGAAGTCAACTTCTGGAAACCATCGCCAGAGGCGACTTTCAAGGCACTCAAGCCCGGAGAGCCGTTCCTGTTCAAGCTGCATGCACCGCGTAATTACATCGTGGGTGGCGGTTTCTTTGCCAGGTTCGTGCGATTGCCCCTGAGCCTTGCCTGGGACGCATTCGGGGAAAACAACGGAGCGCGCTCCAGGGCTGAAGTGAAAACGCGCATCGCGAAGTACCGCCGGCAGCCGGTGGACCCTCATGAGGATCCGAAAATCGGCTGCATTCTACTTGAAGAGCCGTTTTTCTTTAAGCAAGCCGACTGGATCCCCGCCCCAGCAGATTTCAACCTGAACATCGTGCAGGGCAAAGGGTACGAACTTGCCAGCATCACAGGAATGCAACTCTGGCAGCAGGTGGGAGAAAAGCTTGAGAGGATGCGCCTGCAAGATGCTACTGCAGGACCGGCGACGAACGCTGCGGCTGAAAATGCTCGCCACGGCAAGCCAAGCCTTGTCTCCCCCCGGCTCGGCCAGGGCTCATTTCGGGTTATGGTGACCGACGCTTACTCCCGCCGTTGCGCTGTCACCACTGAAAAGACACTGCCCGTGCTGGAAGCGGCACACATCAGACCTTATGCGCAAGGCGGCGAACACGCCCTCACCAACGGACTGCTTCTGAGGAGCGATCTACACATCCTGTTCGACCGTGGCTATCTGACGATCGACCCGAGCGAGCGACGGGTTGTAGTGAGCCGTCGTATCCGAGAGGAATTTGAGAACGGCCGTCACTACTACGCCTTACACGGTAATCCCATTGCTTCGCCCGCCGATCCCCAGGAAGCACCCTCCGTAGAAAATTTGCTATTCCACGCCCAGACTGTTTTCCGGGGGTGAGGGATCGCAGATGGTCGGATTCAGGGTGTTTGGAGAAATTGAAGGGGTTGGGGTCGGGGCACTGTTTGTGAACAGGAAGGCGCTTTCTATAGCTGGTGTGCACCGCCCGACGATCGCAGGCATCTCTGGCTCTGAAGCGGAAGGGGCGGACTCGATTGTGCTCTCGGGTGGGTACGAAGACGACGTCGATCTCGGGGACACCATCGTCTATACCGGTCATGGTGGCAACGATCCGGCGAGCAAGAAGCAGGTGGCGGATCAGGCGTTGGCCCAGGGCAACCGTGCTTTGGCGGTGAGTTGTGCGCAAGGATTGCCCGTGCGGGTAGTGCGAGGATACAGGCTGGATTCAGATCTCGCTCCGAAATCCGGCTACCGCTACGACGGTCTGTACCGCGTCGAGCGGTTCTGGTCAGAGACAGGCCGTTCCAGTTACAAGATCTGGCGGTTTCTCCTCGCGCGCTGCGACATCGCGCCATCACCCTGGTACAGATCCGAGGCAGGTACAGGTGCTGCGGGAGAACCGTCCGAGCCGTTGCGCCGCGTCGGTCTTACCCAGCGCATAGTACGCAACACTGCAGTCGTGCAGCGGGTTAAACACCTGCACAACTGCACCTGCCAGATCTGCTCCCTGCGGCTGCTGACTATGGCCGGGCCTTACGCCGAAGGGGCCCATATCCGTCCGCTGGGTGCTGGACACAACGGGCCGGATAGTGAAGATAACGTACTTTGCCTTTGCGCCAACTGCCATGTACTGTTCGACTTTGGGCGTTTCACTGTATCTGACGATTTGACACTGTTCGATCTTTTGGACGGGGAGAGCAGCGGGCAGTTGCGCACCGTGCCAGCCCACAGAATTTCCCTTGTCCACCTGGCATACCACCGTTCGTTGTTCAGCGCCCTTAGCTCTTAGACGGGAAGCCCCGCGCCGTATTGCCCAGCAATCAGTGATGGGACGAAAGGCGTGTGAGCCTTAGCCCGCCTCCCTTAGCCCGCCTTCCGGGCGGCAAATGGCGGCCTAAGGCGAACAATCGTCACCAGGCTCAGCAGGTGAAGACTTGTCCTCACCTGAGTTGTGATAAATTGTACACATGCTCAGAGCATACAAGTACCGACTCTACCCTTCTAAAGCGCAAGCAAAGCTTCTCGGCGCCACCCTCGAAGAATGCCGATGGCTCTACAACAACACCCTCAGCTATCGCAAGCAGGCGTGGGAAACACAAAAGCGTCACGCTGACTGGCACGAAACCAAACGGCGTATCCCCATTCTCAAACAACAAAGAGCCTGGCTCAAAGACGTCTACTCACAGGTGCTTCAAAATGTCACTGAGCGGGTAGACCTCGCTTACAAAGCTTTCTTTCGGCGAGTCGCGGGCGGCGAAACTCCTGGCTACCCTCGGTTCAAAGGCAAAGGCCGCTACGACAGCTTTACCTATACTCAGACTGGTTTCAAGCTTGACGGCTCACATTTGCAACTGTCCAAAATTGGCCGGGTCTGGCTAGTCCTGCACCGCCCGATAGCAGGCACAGTCAAAACCCTGACCATTCGCCGCTCATCGACTGGCAAGTGGTACGCCTGCTTCACAGCAGAACTACCGGAGCCGCTACCATCAG
>JACMIX010000425.1 GCA_014380935.1 Gloeobacterales cyanobacterium ES-bin-141
TAGTCGGCGAGCACGACGCCTAATCTGGCCGGGTCCAACTCGAAACCGTAAGCGCGCAGCACGCCTTCCGCGTTTGTTTCTTGCCAGGGCTGCTGATAAGGGTTAAACATACGGTTAAGAAATTATTAATCTCAAGCATCATAACACCAATGCCTGGATGCGCAATCCTATTCATTAAGCTTGTGCATATGGACTAGCTGCTAATGTTTGAAGGTGCCTCGATGGAGTTGCGATATGGTTGCTGAGACTGCTGTGCAACAGTCAGCGAAAGTTGTCTTGATCCCGGTTGCTTATGGTGAGCAGGGGGTCGGCAAGGCTGTGCAAAACCTGTTGGAGGCTGCACTTACCATCGAACCATTCGATGCGGAATTGTGCTGTGAGCCCCTGGCTTACGGAGTCGATGTGATGCGCTTTTTCTGGGACGAGGCACCTTTTGCAAACACCGAGCAGGCGGTAGGGGTCGTGCTTGACCGACAGCAATTTCCAATCGTCCTCGGTGGCGAACACCCACTTACAGTCGGCCCGGTCCGTGCCGCCTGGAAACGCTATCCAGATCTTGCCTTCGTACAGGTGAGCGCTTACCCGCACCGGCGCGAAGCGACGGACGGCGATCCCTATGGACGGCATACCCTCGTTTCCCGCCTGGTCGAGCGCGGCATTCCGGTCGTGCAGGTGGGGGTGCGTTCGCTCAGCCGCGAAGAAGTAGTCCGGATTGCCGCGCCAGGTCAACAGCAAATCTTCTGGGACCGAGAATTTGTCACCCACAGCACCGCTCAGGGCTGGGATATCGGCGATGTGCTCGCTGCTATCCCGCAGGACCGGCCCCTCTATTTGAGTATCGACCTGAGCGGCCTCGACCCGGCCATTGCGGTCGCCTCAACCCACTTGGAGCCGGGGGGGCTGAGTTGGTACCCGCTGATGCGCCTATTGCGAGGTGTCCTGGCCCGGCAGGTGGTCGCCTGCGACATCACCGAACTGAGCCCATCTGCCTCCGACGCGACCCACCAACTGGTCGCCCGCCTGTTGCACAAGTTGATTGGCTACAAATTCAGCAATACCTGAACCGGACCGGCCTACGCTTGACGATTTCAAGCTGGAGAGCGCATGCTGTGGCCATCGCTCGGAACCTGCCATGACCCAGCAAAAGGAAGCCTCGCTGCCGCTACATACGAAGATCTTTATCGGTCTATTTGTCGGCCTGGTGCTCGGTCTGCTGTGCGAGTTCTTTTTGCCCGGCGACGAGCGCGTCAAGTGGGTGGTGAGCAACGTCGCCTATCCGGTCGGCCAGGTCTTCTTGCGCCTGATCTTTATGATCGTGATTCCGCTCATCTTCACGGCAATCGTGCTGGGCATCGCCGATGTCGGCGACGTTAAAAAAGTCGGGCGCATCGGCCTGAAGACGCTGCTTTTCACGGTACTCATTACCGGTATCTCGGTCCTGATTGGCCTGACACTGGTCAACACCTTCAAGCCCGGAGTCGGTATTCCGCAAGAAAGCCGCGAGGCCCTGCTCGGTGCACTCTCCAATAATGAAAAGGTGACAGGCATCGTCACCTCGGCCGGGGAAGCAAAGACCGCCGTCCAGACTTTGGTGGACATTATTCCGCGCAACCCGCTTGCTGAGGCGGTCGGCGCCTTTGACCCGGCTCACAAGGGCGGCGGGTTGCTGTCGGTAATGTTCTTCGCAGTCGTCTTCGGTGTGGCGATGGCGCTCTGCGACCCGGAGCGGATGGCCCCGCTCACCAGAGTGCTACAGGCGGTCTACGACGTCGTGATGCGGATCATCGGCTTTGCGATGAACCTCGCTCCCTACGGCGTTGCCGCCCTCATCTTCTCGACGGCCTCCCAGCTCGGTTTCCAGGTGATCTTCGTCTTACTGAAGTACGTCCTGGTAGTAATTGCGGCGCTTGCCATTCACCAGTTCATCACCTACGGCCTGATCATCAAGTACGTCGCCCGCGGTAACCCAATTGAATTTTTTAAAGGCATCCGCGAAGTGATGCTCACCGCGTTTTCGACCAGTTCTTCCAACGCCACCCTGCCCACGGCCATTCGCGTCACCCGCGATACGCTCAAAATCAACCCCGACATCACCAACTTCGTGCTCACCGTCGGCTCCACTGCCAATCAAAATGGCACTGCCCTCTACGAGGGAGTCACGGTCTTGTTCCTGGCCCAGTTCTACGGCATTGAACTGACCATCGCTCAGCAATTGACGGTCGTCTTGTTGTCTATTCTGGCCGGGGTCGGCACGGCGGGCGTGCCCGGCGGTTCGCTGCCCTTAGTTGTGCTGGTGTTGCAGACCATTGGCGTACCGGCAGAGGGCATCGGCATCATTCTGGGAGTAGACCGCATCCTCGACATGTGCCGGACGGTCGTGAACGTCACCGGCGACATTACCCTCGCTGCCTGCGTGGACGCCTCTGAAGCGGTGCAGAGCGAAGAAGACGCGAAAATTGCCTGATTAGCGGCGGGCGAGCCAGGCCAGGAGTTGCTCGTCTTGAAAATCGGGGACGGCAAGTTCAGTTCCCCAGCCCTTGAGCGTCGCGGGGTCTTGAGACGAGGTGATGCCCACGGTTGGAATTTGAGCAGCGACCGCCGAGAGCACCCCGGAGCGCGAATCTTCAAAGGCGACCGCCTCGGCCGGTTGTACGCCAAGCTGTTCTAGAGCCAGGCGGTAGGGGAGCGGGTCGGGTTTACCCACAGGCAATTCTTCACCGAGCACCTGCACATCGAAGCGTCCCTCAAGATCAAGGGAAGCGAGCATAAATTCAAGATTGGATCGCGGCGCGTTGGTGACGACAGCCGTCTTGAGAGCCCTGGTTTTCGCCCAATCCAGGAGCGCGTAGAGACCGGGAAGAGCTGTCAGGGTAGCGGCCAGCTCGCGAAAACGGGCTTCTTTGTACTCGATGAAGCCTTTGCGCTTTTCGACAGGCAGGGTGGGCAGCCACTCTTCGACAAGCTGGGGGTTTAATTTACCGCTGAAGCGCGTGCGATAGGTCTCGGTATCGAGGGTAACACCCTGTTGGGCCAACACTTCGCGCCAGGTCTGGTAGTGGACCGGGTCGGAATCGACCATTGTGCCGTCGAGGTCGAATAGTAGCGCTCTGAGCATCGAGAAGTACCGCAAATAGGCCCCGTGTTAAACTATGCGTCGTTTTGCATTTCAGCCGGTGTGCCCCTGAACACCGACCGTACTCACCCAGGAGCTTAAGGCCGATGCACCGCATTGCCACGGCACCCGGAGACTGGCAGCCGGGGGAGACCGGCACTGTTCTCGTCGAGCAGACGCCCGCACCGATTGTCTTTCTCACTGCTGCCGACACCGAACTACAGGCCCTGGCTGCCGCCGTCTCATCCCTACCGCCCGATTTTGCTGCCGTGCGCGGGGTGAATCTGCTACGGCTTCAGCAGCAAGTCGTGATCGATCAGTACGCGGAAACTGTACTCTCCCACGCCCGCGCCATCGTGCTGCGCGTACTCGGTGGACGGGCTTACTGGTCCTATGGCCTCGAAGTCGTCACAGAACTGGCCCGCTCGCGAGGGATCGCTCTAGTCGTGTTGCCGGGGGACGAGCAGGTCGATCTGGAATTAATCGAGCACTCGACAGTCCCCCTCACCCTGGCGGGCTTGCTCTGGCAATACTGCAAAGCGGGCGGCGCAGTTAATCTCGGCCGCGCTTTACAGGTTCTCTCAGACTCCTGCTTCAGCAGCAACTATCGGCCCGGCTCACCAATCGAGACCCCCCGCACCGGACTCTACGAGACGACCGAGGTTGACCCGCACCGGCCGACTGTGGGCATCCTCTTTTACCGGGCTCATCTACTGAGTGCCAACACCGGCGTTATCGACGCTCTGGCGACAGCACTACACGCAAAGGGACTGAATGCACGCTGCGTCTACGCCTACTCGCCCAAAGAACCTGAAAGCCTGACCATCCTGGGCAAATACTTTCAAGGCATCGACTGCCTGATCAACACCACCAGTTTTTCGCTTGCCCGCCTGGACGCGGACGAGCCCGACCTCTCCTTCTGGGAAGCTCTCGACGTACCGGTGCTGCAGGCTGTTCTCTCAAGTGATACCGAGGAGCGCTGGGCAGCTGACAATCGTGGCCTCAGTCCGCGCGACGTGGCGATGAACGTTGCTCTCCCTGAAGTAGATGGCCGAATTATCAGCCGCGCCATCTCCTTTAAACGGGCCGACCACGATAATCCAGCCATCGAATCGCCGATTGTTACCTACCACCCCCAGCCCGACCGCATCGACTTCGTGGCGGAACTGGCCTGCCGCTGGGTCAGGCTGCGGCGCACTCCCCAGGCCGAACGGCGCATCGCCCTGGTACTCGCCAACTACCCCAATCGTGACGGACGCCTCGCCAACGGCGTCGGTCTTGACACCCCGGCAAGCTGTGTCGCGGTACTCAAGGCCCTGGCTGAGGCCGGTTATGACACAGGCGAATCCTTACCCAAGGATGGCGATGCACTGATCAAGCTTTTGACCGGCACGGTCACCAACGATGTTGAGGGGTTCGATTACCGCCCGCTCTTGCAGTGGGTCGAGGAGACGGAGTACGCCCAGTTTTTTGAAACTCTACCCGCGAGTGTGCAGACGAGTGTGAGCGAGCGCTGGGGACCGCCGCCGGGGAGCCTGAGACTCAGGCCCGAGGGATTGCCGGTGAGCGGCGTGCGCCTGGGCAATGTGTTCGTGGCAATCCAGCCTGCTCGTGGTTACGATAGCGACCCGGCTCTCAACTATCACGCCCCCGACCTGCAACCGCCGCATCCATATTTCGCCTTTTACTACTGGCTGCGCACTGTCCTGAGAGCAGACGCCGTTATTCACCTGGGCAAACACGGCAA
>JACMIX010000426.1 GCA_014380935.1 Gloeobacterales cyanobacterium ES-bin-141
CGGGTACAGCGACCGACCTGAAATTCCCGTTGCCTACCTATCCAGGTAAACTCAGCACGAAGGCCTCAACCTTCCAGCGGAAGGCTTGGCTGATGTAGCGGCGAACGTGAGGTACATATTTCCGGACCACGGGCTCTGCCGGGCCAATGTGGCCACCGACCGGCACGGTGAGGAAAAGAGGAATTCTGGTTGCCTCTTCCAGGCTGCGCTTGCCTTCGGGGAACTTGCAGCTTTAGAAGACAACTCCTGCCACGTGGCCAGCTCCCTTCTTTGAACAACCGTACCATTCGTCAATTGGTAATCTTCCCAGGCGGAGATGCTGAAGTGGGTTCGTCGATGCACGATCAAACCGTTGGTTCTGGAGTGTTGCAATGTGCGGAAGATATACCCTCAGTGCTTCGGCTGAGAAACTTTCCCAGGCATTCAACCTGGATACAGTTCCCCCACTCGTTCCACGCTTTAACATTGCTCCCACCCAGATGGTGGCGGCCGTGCGCGAAGAAACTCAGAAGCGCCGCCTGGTAACGCTGCGCTGGGGCCTCATCCCAGCCTGGGCAAAAGACCCGGCTATCGGCAACAAGCTCATTAACGCCAGGGCCGAGACGCTCAGTGAAAAACCATCCTTTCGCTCCGCTTCTCGCCTTCGCCGCTGCCTGATTCCAGTTAGCGGTTTTTACGAGTGGCAGCGCCTCGAAGGGCGCAAGCAGCCTCACTACATTCGACTGGGGAGCGGGGAGCCCTTCGCCTTCGCAGGATTGTGGGAAAGCTGGCATGGACCCGAGGCGGAATCAGTCGAAAGCTGCACCATTATTACCACTACCGCCAACACTCTCGTGGGTACCATTCACGACCGGATGCCCGTGATCCTGGCACCCCACGACTACGATGCCTGGCTCAACGAGAAACTGCAAAGTCCCGAAGCAGTGCTCCCGCTGCTGCGTCCTTACCCGGCGGAAGCAATGGAAGCTCACCCGGTCAGTACCCGCGTCAACAAGCCAGGCGTTGACGCCCCAGAACTGGTGAACAGTCTTTAGCCTCGGGCAAACCTACTGCCGCACTGGGTGTTCTATTGAGACACATCCGACACTGCCACGGTCCTCCACATCCGGTGCTGATTCATAAGATAAGCCTTAGAAATGCGGGCGCTGTTTTTCTTCGTGGGGTGGATACTATACCCAACAGAGAATTTCCCCAGCATGGAACAACTGCAGCTGTGGGGCGAGGATGGCCCACCCGAAGTACGCCCGGACCCGTCGCGTTTTCCCTCGAATCTACCTGGCGGGACCGTCGGCGATACCGTCCTGGCCGATTTGCTCCCCGCCGCACACCCTTACATCGTGACCGGTTACAGTGCCCTCGGGACGCTCGTAACGTTTTTGAGCAACCGGCATCGTAGCAACGCTCCCCTTGAGCATCTACGTCTGGTCCTCGGCCACGAGCCTTCCCCGACTGCCCCTGGCAAATTGGAACTCGTCCCCCGCAGCTTCGAGGGCAGCCTCGTCGACTACTGGCTCAGTCGGGGTCTTTCGCTTTACCAGACTCCTGAAGTCCTCGATGCTATCGCCCTCATCGACTCCGGCAAAGTGGAGTGTCGCCTCGCCACCGGCAGTCGAATGATGCACGCGAAGGTTTATGTATCAGATGAGGCGCTCACCGGTGGATCGAGCAACTTTACCGATGGGGGCCTGAAACGCAACCATGAGTTCAACATTCGCCTGATAGCGTCGGATGCATTATTCCCAGGTGCCGTAGAGGCAGCCGAGGTCTTCTGGCGCGATGCTGCTCCATTCGACCTCAAGGCTCTGCTCCAGCGCTTGCTCCGTCACGTCACCTGGTGCGAGGCTCTGTGCCGGGCCTCTGCCGAAATTCTCGAAGGCGAGTGGGCCGAACGGCTCATCGCAGCTCCGTCTACGCCAGGAGCGGCCCCTTTGTGGCCCAGCCAGAAAAAGGGTATTGCCCAGGCTCTGTGGGTGATCGATAACATCGGCAGTGTCCTGGTCGCCGACGCCACCGGTTCAGGCAAGACCAAAACCGGCGCGCACCTGCTCGCCGCCATCGCGGGCCGTATCTGGTCGAGTGGCCGAATGCGCCGCAACACACCGGTGCTCGTTTGCCCGCCGGCGGTGCGCGAGAACTGGGAACGCGAGGCGGCGGCTTGCGGCATACGCCCCGCCGTCTACTCCCACGGCTACCTCAGCGCGAAGGCCTCCGAGCAAACTGTACTGCTGGAAGACGATCTGCGCCGTGCCCAGGTGCTCGCTGTCGACGAGGTGCACAATTTTCTCGCCCATCGTTCGCAGCGCACCCGCAAAGTACTGGCCAACACCGCAGATCACCGGGTGCTTTTCACCGCCACCCCGATCAACACCGGTGTGCGGGACGTAGCCTCGGTAATCAACCTGCTGGGTGCCGACAACTTTGACGAGTCAGTGCTGGAGATGCTGTCCCCCCTCTGGACCAATCCGCTCCACCACCTCGGCCCCGAGCAGATGGCCGTTCTGCGTCGTGAGATTCAGCGCTTCACGGTGCGTCGCACCAAAAAAGCGTTCAATTGCTTAATCGATCAAGAGCCCGAAGCTTACCGCAACGCCCTGGGCAATACCTGCCGCTACCCCTTGCACCGAAGCAACTGCTACACCCTGAACGAGACACCGGAGGACTGCGCCCTCGCCGCCAGCATCGTTGAACTGACTGGTTCGCTGCTCGGCCTGGTCAACTTTGAAAAGTGTTTGCGATTGCCCGAGCGCGACGCCCGCCGAAAGGACAAACCAGCCGAAGAGATCGAAAACGCCTGTCTTGCCGGGCGGCTCCATTCCGCTCGTGCGCTTGCGCGGCACAAGATTCTGTGGATGCTGCGCTCGTCGCGCGCCGCCCTGGTCTCCCACCTCGAAGGCACCGCAGTCGCCCTGCACCGCTTCGGCCTGGGCAATGGTCGAGGCGTAGCGCACGGCGGCGACATGATAGGCAAGCTCGTCCGCCTTGCGGGCAGGCCCCCAGGGTCCGCACTGAGCATTCCGGTGCCCCCCTGGCTGACCGAGCCTGGAGCCCACACCGAGGCGTGTCTTGTGGAAGCGGACATCTACCGGCGCATTGCACAAGCCGTGAACAACATCTCCGATGGACGCGAAATCACCAAGGCAAACGTCATCGTAGACATGCTCGCCCGCCACGACCTGGTGATCGCCTTCGATCACCATCCAATCACGCTCCTTGACATACAGAAGCGGCTCGTCGGCCTCGGTGTACGCGAAGTCCTGGTGGC
>JACMIX010000427.1 GCA_014380935.1 Gloeobacterales cyanobacterium ES-bin-141
ATCGAAGGCCTTACGGCCACAATGGAGCCCACCGTACACCCCATCCCCTTCACCCGTATCTATTGAGGATCATTTTGCGGCTCGGGCCTGAGCGAGCAGGGCACTCAGCCGCGTCACGGCCACTGGTGTCGTTGCCTTGTCGAGATAATGGGCGCTCACCTCACCGGCGCTGTCGAGCAAGAAGATATGGACGCGGTTGCGCAACCGTATCTGGTCACGTTCAAATTTTTCGCGCTCAAAGCGGCTCAACCGCGCCGGGTCTTTGTCGAACAGGGCAAACTCGGGTTGCGGACTTGCCTGCAAAAGTGCTGTAACCAGCTTTCCGCCATAGTCCGGGACGTAGCTTGTCAGGCCCGGTGTATAGGGACGCCCCGCTTGTTTGAATCTTGCCTGGATCTGTTGGTCGGCAAGTTCCACGCGTTGTTGAATGATCTGACTGACTTTGGCACGGTCGGCGGCAGGGACTGCCTTGAGGTCGGTCACCGAGATAAAGGCAAAGTTTTTGTTTGACCCGAACTGAAACACCAGTTCCTGACCCACTTCACTGGCAACGTCGGCATCTTTAGGGGTAGTGACAACCAGGGCCGTCACTCGACGCCCGAGCCGGGCCGCATCCACGGGCTTACCCTCGAAGTCCTGCACCGACTGACCCAGGGGAGACTCAGCCGCCGCCGGACCCACCAGGCCCACGACCAGGGCGATCGCAATCGTCCATATCCACCGTGCTTGCTTCATGATTGTGATTCCTTGTTAATCGAGCTTGACTTTAAAGCGATCGAGACCCAGGAACTCGGGTGCCCACCAGTTCCATTTCCCCAACAGATGCATACTGGCGGGAACCAGGATGGCCCGGATTAAGGTGGCATCGATCAAGACCGCAATCGCGATCCCCAGACCCAGGGCTTTGACGAAGATGATGTTGGTCAGGGCAAAGGCTCCCGTCACGATGATCATCAGGAGGGCCGCACTCGTGATGATGCGCCCGGTGCGCTCCAGTCCTGTGATGACGCTCTGGGTGTTGTCGCCCGACTGGTCGTAGGCTTCTTTTATACGGGTGAGCAAGAACACTTCGTAGTCCATGCTCAAACCGAACAGGACACAAAAGAGCACCACCGGGACCAGGATGTCCAGGTACCCGAGCGGGGTGAAGTTCAACCAGGTGTGAAAGTTGCCAGTCTGAAAAATGAATACCAGGGCTCCGAAAGAAGCCCCAATCGACAATAGGTTGATCAGCAGCACCTTCAGGGGCAGCACGACCGAGTTCAGCAATACGCACAACACGACGAAAGTAGTCACCACAATCACCCCCGCAACCAGTGGAAAGCGCTGGTAGATGACTTCGATCGTGTCCAGTTCGCTCGCGGTCTGGCCGCCGACCTGAACCTCGAGACCATCCGGGGCAAGACGCCGCAATTCTTCGACCAGGGCACGTGACTCCGGAGCGTTACTCGCCTCACGAGCCGTCACTATGAGCAGAGTGGTCCTATCGGTGCTCAGGGCGCGGACGGCCTCGGCCAGTTCCGGGTAGGGAATGCGCTCGGGTGCCGCGTACAGTTCCTGGTAGTCGGTCAGACCAAGTAGGGGACTGGCATTGAACAGACTACCGACGCGCTCCACGCGGGGATCGCGGGTGAGCCCGGCTACCAGTTCGTGGAGCGTGGCAACGTTGCCCGGCGAGAGGACACGTTCGGCCCGGATCGAACTGACCGCGAGCAAGATCGGTGTGCTCTCACCCGCCCCGAAATCCTGCTTCAAGATGTCCGCGGCATCCCGGGACGGTACACCCATGGGTAGGATGCTGGCATCTCCCAGTGCAAAGCGGGCGTTCAGAAAAGGCGAGGCGAGGACAGCAACCAGGACCAGGACCGCTACGACTGCCACGACACTATGACGGGTCACCGTGCGGGCCGTAAGCGCCCAGAATCCCCCTTGCACAGGTGCAGTTGGAACCACCCGCCACCTGTCGACCCCGCGACCCAGGTATCCGAGCAGCGCCGGCATCAATGTGAGCGCTGCCACCACCGAGAGCAGGACAGTCAGGGAACCCGCCACCGCGATCGAGCGCAATAACAAAATTGGAAACAGCAGCAGGCTGGCCATACCAATACAGACGATCACACCTGAGAAGAAGACCGCCCGGCCAGCAGTATCCATGGTGCGCGCCACTGACTCCTCCGGTGTGTGGGAGCGGAGTTCTTCGCGGAAGCGATTGACCATCAGCAGAGAATAATCGATCCCCAATCCCAGACCGACCATGGTGACGACATTGAGGGCAAATACCGAGATGTCGAAGCTGAGGGTCAGAAGACATAACAGGCCCAGGGTTGCGGAGACGGTCACGACTCCCATCGCCACGGGCAGCGCCGAGGCTACAACCGAACCGAAGACGAACAGCAAAACCACCAGCGTCAGAGGCAAAGCCATCAGTTCCGCACGACCCAGATCAGCTTTGCCAACTCGCGCCGCATCCCGGAATACGACCGGCATCCCGGTCAGATAAGCACGCACACGGGTAGCCGATAACGGCTTGAGCAATGCTTCAATTTGATCGAGGGCCGGGTTGACAGCATTGCCGCTCACCCCGAGTCGAACCAGGCTATAAGCCGTCCGCCCATCCCGGCTCAGAAATTGAGGCTGCTCCCGGTCGGTGGTAACAGTCTGCACCACAGGTAATACGCGCACCTGCTCCAGAACCCGGTCGATCTGCTCCTGATAGGAGACCAGCACCTGGCCTGGTGGAGCCTTGAACACAGCCGTGACGAGTTCGGTGGAGGTGAAGTTGAGTTCTCGCTGCAGTAGCCGTTCCGTGCGGCTTGCCGGACCTTCGACATCGGCTGTACCGCTACCTTTGAGAACGGTATCGAGGCGGGGGGCAAAAATCAAACTCAAGACCAGTAATGCTCCCCAGGTAAGGACAACCCAAAAGCGATAGCGATAAGCCAGACGACCCATGAGCACGAATATGCTCAGCCTAACGCTGGACTGGTCGATGTTGAAGGCAGATCCGGACATGTTCAAAGCATCAGTATATCGACCACGATAACGTATAGTTTTGGTAAGAAGCCTCAGATTTATTGGAACACACAGAGACTTTTTATTTGAGCAAAAATTGCTCTGTTTCTATCATTTATTAATCAAAAATTGAGCATATTTTGGGCTTGCAAATGAACATCCGAATGTGTGCATTACACCCAGTTAGATCTGGAAATGCATCCTGGGCTCTACGCTACGAGTGCCAACTGAGAGTTCTTTCACACATCTGCAAACGAATAGGCGTAGAACTTTTCAATGCAGCGCACGAACAACTCCACCCCGAGACCCAGAGCTGCCTCGTCAAAGTCAAAGCAAGGATGGTGGTGGGGCTTGTCGAGCGCGCGCTCAGGATTTGCTGAGCCCAGGAAAAAGTAGCAACCCGGAACCTGTTGTAGAAAGTAAGCCATGTCCTCGCCGCCCAGGGTCATCTCCGGCCCGACTTGCTCCAGACCCAAAAATTCCTCGGCTACCGAGTGTACCAGCCCGGCTATGCGTGGGTCGTTGATTACCGCCGGGTAGTGGTGTTTGTAGTCAAACTCGTAGGTTGCTCCGTGGGCCTCGCAGATACCGCGCACAATTCGCTCGATCCGCTCGGGTAGAAACGTAATTAGATCCGGGTCGAAGCAACGTACCGTACCTTCTAGAAACGCTGTCTGAGCAATGACATTGAAATTGGAACCACTCTGAAATTTGCCGACAGTGACCACCGCGGGTTGGAAAGGATCGACATTGCGCGAGACGATCGTTTGCAGGGCGTTGACCACCTGGGCACCTACGACCACGGCATCAATCGTTTGCTGAGGGATCGCACCGTGCCCCCCCCGGCCTGTGATTGTCAGTTTGAATTGAGCGGTGTCACCCATGGAGGGACCGGCCTTGACGCCGATCCGGCCCAGACGGAGGTTATTCCACAGGTGCAGGCCAATCATTGCATCGACGACCGGGGCGTGCAGAGCACCCTGAGCAATCATCGGCAGTGCTCCGCCCGGTCCTTCCTCGGCTGGTTGAAAAACGAACTTGATCGTGCCCGGTACCTGTTCGCGGTGGCGGGCGAGCCAGCAAGCCGTCCCCAGGGCAATGGCCACGTGCCCGTCGTGCCCGCAGGCATGCATTACCCCGGTATGGGTGGAGGCATACTCAACCGGGTTGCGCTCGAGAATCGGCAATGCGTCCATGTCGGCGCGCAGGGCGAGCACCGGGCCTGGCTGTCCCGTGAGTGTAGCGACGATCCCGGTCGTCGCTACTTCAGACCTGACGTCCAAACCCCAGGCATTCAACTTCTGAGTAATGAAGCGGGCCGTCAGTTTCTCCTGAAAACCCAGCTCCGGAAACTGATGCAGGTGACGCCTCCACGCGACCAACTCGGATTGCAGCGTGTCGATGGACCGGCGAGGGGTCGGTAGGTGAACCATGCAGCTGCTCCCTGTAAACGATGTCCGTTTGTACACTTATTTTATGAGGTTTCGATTAAGTTAAGACGAAGCGCAGTTCCGAGCACCCACATAGGGCAACCTGGTTATTGACATCTATCGGGCGAACCGGTGGCTGAGCAAACACATCTTTCTTCCCCACACCCATGGATCTCGATCCTGAGTGAATTGAGTGCAATTTTGCAAGGGGAGGGCAATTTTGCTCAAAAACAGAATGCCCTGTTTGCCCTGTTGCGCGAGCAACCGGGTTGTGACCTGGGCTGGTTAGGTCTGCTTGAAGGACAACCCCAGCACATCCAGGGACAAGGTGGTTTCACACCCAAAGGCAGTCATGGTCTGCTTACCAGTCGCATGGCACTGGTGCCGGGTGAATTTATCGATCGGGTCACCACTTATCAAGAAGTCTTTTTGAGCGCCGACCTGGGTCTTGATCCCCGCTCAAAGGCCTGGTGGGTCTATGCGCGCGAGTGGGGCATCCAGGGAGTGGCAGCATTCCCGCTCACCTGGCGAGGCACCTGTCTGGGCATTTGCTTATTGGGCTCCTGCCGCTGGGGACTGCTGCTCTCCACCGAAGAAGCGCGATCGATCAAAATCCTCGGCGACCTGATCGGGGCTGCTTTAAGCCAGGACAAAACCGAGGTCGAGTCGGCCCGCCAGAATCAGCTGACGGCACCTCTGCTCGCCCTTACGGACCGCTTGCGGCAACCTCAGCAAATGGACCCGGTCCTTCAGTCGGTTGTGGACGAGCTTTTCGAGCGCCTTACTCCCAGCCGTACCACTATTTACTGGCTTGATGCCGACCGGCGCGAATACTGGGTGCGCTCGACGCGCCAAAAACCCAATGGCGGTGGCCCCGTAGCCGCCACGCGCATCCCCCTGCGCGACCTCTACGGCCTCTATCAGGAGTTCAAAGAAGACCGGGCCGTGGCCATCACCGATATTCATGCGGACCTGCGCGGGCTGATCGGCCAACCCTACTTGCAGAAGTTCAAGCTACTCGCGCTGCTCGCCCACCCGATCATCTACCAGGGAGAATTGCTCGGGCATCTGAGCATCGAGCACGACCGGCCCCGAGCCTGGCAGCCCGAGGAACACCAACTGGTACGGGCCATGGCGAACTTAATCGGGGTGACGACTACTCAGGTGCGGCTGTACGAGATTACACGCCGTCAGGCACTCGAACAGACTCTCATCAACCAGATCACTCGCGACATCCGTAACACGCTCGATCCCGACCAGGTGCTGCACGCGGCCGTAGAACGCCTCGGCAGCAGCCTGGATGTTGATCGCTGCCTGGTGATGAACTTCGCGCACGGTGAACTCGATGTCCTGCACGAGTACCGTAAGCCAGGTGTCCCCGCTGCCCCGGGCAAGATGTGCTTCCCGACTCACAAGCTAGAGCAACGCACCCTCACCTCCTCAGTCCCGGTAGCCATTGACGACACCGAGACCGATTTCCGCTTTTTGTCCTGGCGAGACTCCCTGCGCGCCAGTTCGACGCGTGCACTCGTGATCTGCGGCACTGCCTATCAGGGCCGACCCAACGGCATCCTCGTCTTGCAGCGCTGCTACAAACCGCATAGCTGGACTCAGGAAGAAAAATCGATTGTGCAGGCAGTAGCGGATCAAGTCGGCATCGCCCTCGGCCAGGCACGCCTTTACCGTCAGACCCAGGAGACAGCTGAGATCGAGCGCCGCATCAACCAGGTCGGCATGGTCGTGCGTCAGGCCATCCCGACCGGGGATGTTGCAAAGCTCATCCTCCAGGAACTGAGCGAGGCGATGGAGGCTCCCGCAGCAGCACTTGTGCTTTGCACCTCCACTGAGCAATCCATGCCGCTTAAGTTTGTCTACAGCCTCAGTAACCGGCTCCAACTGCACCCCCAGACCCTACTGCAGGTGGTGGATCCCTTTATTCAGGCCGTCTTTGATTCGCCCGAGCCCGTTGAATCGGTCCTTAGCCCCGACACACCGGCTGATCCCCAGCCCGCCCTCCGGGAACGGGGGGTACGCGCTCTACTGGGCATGCGCCTGCAAGCAGGTCAGCAGACCCTCGGCCTGGTGCTCGTCATGGACACGCATCCCCGACGATGGGGACGGGCATTCAGCCAGATCCTCACCCGCTCGGTGGGTGAGGTGGCACTCGCTTTCTCGCAGGCACAGTCGTTCGAGAAGCTCCAGGAACTCAGTCAGCAACTGCGTCAGCTCAACGAATACAAAAGCAACATGGTCGGCATTGCCAGCCATGAGATGCGGACGCCCCTGGCTTCGATCCGCGCCTACATCGAGACCATGCTGACGGAGCCCGACCTGGACGCCGAGACAATTCAGGAGTTCATGGGTGGGATGGAACTGGAGTGCATACGGCTGACGAACCTGCTCGATGACCTGACAACCCTGGTCGCCCTCGAAGCTCGCCAGACCGAATGGCACTACTGCGACCTCACAGTTCAGGAACTGCTCAGGCGCGTCATCGAAAAGGTGCGGCCCCTCAGTACCCTGCATCAAGTGCAGATCCGCGTGGAGAATGCTCTGCCGGTGGATACGATCCTCTACACCGACGAGCAAAAAGTCGAGCAGGTACTTTACAACCTGCTCGCGAATGCCTGCAAGCACACCCGCCCCGGATGTCAGACTATTCTGTCCACCCACACCCATGGACCCGACTGGATCGAGTTCAGTGTCTGCGACGATGGCCCCGGTATTCCGGCTGACAAGCTCTCAAGCCTGTTCCAACCCTTCGTCCGGGTTCAGGACGTCATGAACCATTCCAAGGGAGGGGCGGGCTTAGGGCTTGCTATCTGCAAAGGAATTATTGACCAGATGGGCGGCAAGATCGAAGTGCATAGTCAACTGGGTCAGGGGAGCTGCTTTCGGGTTACCCTGCCGGTACAACCCGTGTCCAGTGAATTTCAATAGAACCGGGTATCGGAAGCTTCGTTGGACCGGGTTTAAAGTTAATACCGTCTGCTTCAGATGCATTATTGACAGAATGCAGACCAATAATTAAAGTGACTTAAAGTCCAACCAGAGTATACTCACTTGGTCGAAATTGTAGCGTCTCCTCGCATTACCGGTATTCGGGTCAGGCGTGCCCAGCGTCGTGAAGTCCTTCGTTACCGTCGCAGCCAGTGGTTGCGTAGACTCCTGTTCTTTGTTTTCTATCGGTTCTGCTTGTAGCAGCTGCTCAACAGGTCTATCGGGTGATGCCTTTTGGGCAGCGGCAACCGGCTCCTGATGCTACCGCTGCACCCATCTCGGCCATCGATATACCTATACCTGGGGTGGTTTTGCCGACCAATTTGCTTGTATACCCATCTCTTGCAGTTGGAGAGCACCTGAGCACCCTCGAGACCCAGATGCAGGTGTTGTCGCAACAGCGCGGGTTACGGTCCGGGGCTTTCTTTGTTGAACTCAATTCAAAACGGTATGTTGACTTGAAGGGTGACGAACCATTCAGTGCCGCAAGTGTCATTAAACTCCCCATTTTAGTGGAGTTTTTTCGTCAAGTAGATAGTGGCCGTATTCAGCTTGACGAGGTTCTGACCCTCCGGCAAGACCATAAAGGGGGTGGCTCGGGCTGGTTGCAGTACCGGCCCAACGGCACAAAGATGAGTGCCCTGGGGGTAGCAACCCTGATGATTGTCCGCTCGGATAACACCGCCACCAACATGATCATTGACCGGGTTGGGGGACAGGCCTATCTCAATGCACAGTTTGAGCGCTGGGGCTTGACTAGGACCGTGTTGCGCGACTGGTTGCCAGATCTGCCCGGTCAGAACACGACCAGCCCGAGAGATATGGTGCTGTTGTTGAACGAACTGGAGCAAGGACATTTACTGACCAACGAGGCCCGTGACCTCGCTTACAACATCCTCTACCGCACCCGCGTCAAGACACTCCTGCCACGCGGACTGGACGCGGGCACGCGTATTGCCCATAAGACAGGCGATATCGGCAAGGCAGTCGGCGACGCAGGACTGATCATTTTGCCCGACGGACGGCGTTACCTGGCAGCTGTCCTGGTCGAGCGCCCGCACAACGACCGCCGGGCCAACCGCCTCATCGGCGATCTCTCCCGGCTGTTCTACAAAGAGTTCAAAGCGTCCCGGTCAGAGCAGCAGGTTCAAACTCTGTCCAGGTAGAGGCTTCTTTTTTGAGGACCTGCTGTTACGATCGGCTTCAGGAGCACATTGTTCGCCCGTATCAAGTCTTATATTCAAACTTAGCGTCCCTTGGAGGGGGTTTGCGGCGGTTTGCAGATCTTCGCCTGCCCCGCCGCAACCGGTCCAGGGGTTTCAGACACCGTTCGTGATGCCTGGAGGCCCACCGTGGATATGATCCTTCAAGTTTTTCCTCTACTGGCGGCTCAGGCCCAGAGTGGTCCCATCAAGCCTCTGGGGCACCACGAGTTGCTGGTACTGCTCATGCAGCTGTCTTTGCTTCTACTGGTAGCCCGTGGGCTGGGCGAGTTGATGCGCCGTATTGACCTGCCACCCGTGGTCGGTGAGTTGCTCGCGGGTGTCCTGCTCGGGCCATCGCTATTTGGCTGGCTCCTGCCGGGTTTACAGGCCGAGTTTTTTCCCAAGAGCCAGGCGCAGTCCGATCTGCTCTCGGTGGTTTCCTGGCTGGGTGTGCTGTTTTTGTTGATCGTTACGGGTCTCGAGACAGACCTCAACTTGATCGTGCGCAAAGGCAAGACGGCCCTGCTGATCTCGCTGGGGGGGATCGTCGTACCTTTCGCCACGGGATTCGGGCTTGGCTGGCTCCTACCCGATAACTTTCTGGCCGACCCATCTCAGCGTCTGGTCTTCAGCCTGTTCATCGCCACGGCTATGAGTATCTCAGCCGTACCGGTGATTGCCAAGGTGTTGATGGACCTCAAGCTCATCCGCCGCGACATCGGCCAGGTAACGCTCGCCGCCGGCATGACCGACGATACGATTGGCTGGATTTTGCTCTCGGTCGTCGCGGGTCTCGCGAGTAGCGGTACGTTTGATTTCACCACGGTGCTCACCTCGGTCGGGGGAGCCGTTCTCTTTCTGGGCTTTGCCTTCACAATCGGGCGTACGGTTGTGGCCCGTATTTTATTGTGGGTGGACGACAACATCGGCGGGACGACCGCAAACCTGTCCATTGTCCTGGTCCTTGCCCTCAGTACGGCTGCCCTGACCCACCAGTTGGGGATCGAGGCCGCCCTGGGTGCATTCGTCATGGGTATCCTGGTCGGTCAG
>JACMIX010000428.1 GCA_014380935.1 Gloeobacterales cyanobacterium ES-bin-141
GTTGAAGAACAACGGCAACGGTACCTTCGCCGCTCCTCAGAACTTCGTCGCCGGAGATGCTCCCCGCTCCATCACCGTTGGAGATCTGGACGGAGATGGCGCTCTTGACCTCGCCACGGCGAACGGCAACTCTGACAACGTGTCCGTGTTGAAGAACAATGGCAACGGCACCTTCGCCGCCGCTCAGAACTTTGCTGCCGGAGATGAGCCCCAACCTATTACCGTTGGAGACCTGGACGGGGACGGCGACCTCGACCTTGCCACGGCAAACGGCTCCTCCCTGTTTGTTTTGAAGAACAACGGGGACGGCACCTTCGCCGCCGCCCAGAACTTTTTTACTGGAGGGATCGTTGTCACCGTGGGAGACCTGGATGGGGATGGCGACCTCGACCTTGCTACCCCAGATGTGACAGTTCTGGCAAACACGACCCCAACACTTCAATTGAGCCTCTCACCTGACCGCTCCAACCCGGTTCCCCTCGCAGGTCAAACCGTCAAGGGCAATGTCTATGTCTTCGCGAGCGGTAAGGACCCAGACTTCCTGCGGGTCAAGTTTTACATCGACGACCCCAATAAGAGTGGTGAGGCCTTCCGCACCGAAACGATAGCCCCCTTCGACCTATCTGGCGGCTCGGGCAGTACAGCCAACCCCTCCAACAGCCGCGCCCTCACCAACGGCACCCACACGATCACAGCCACGTTTGCCCGCACTGATGGTACCTTCCGCACCATCACCTCGACCTTCAGTGTCAGCAACTGACCGAGAGTGGTCGGCAGCAGCGGCAAGGGTAAGGCTCAGGTCGCTATCGCATTCCTGGAGGAGCAGTTCACCCAATTTGAACGGACACTGAATTCAGGTGGTAGAGTGTGCCGTGTATGGGGAATCAAAGTACAGGCACCCCATTCAACAGAACCCAAGAACGGAAGCTAGCGACGGCCCTTAAAACGCACCGCATCAAAGGCAAACCCGTGTACCGATTTCAGATCAGGGCCTACACCCAAACCGGTGAATCCATTGGCCTCGTTGGTTCTGCTCCCGGTTTAGGTCTGTGGGACGTGGCAAAGTGCGTCCGTCTCCGGACGAGTGCCACTCTCTACCCTCTGTGGTGGACAGACACAGCCATCGACCTTCGGCCCCCGGAGTCGGCCAATATCCGGAGAGTTGAATATAAATATGTACGTCTTGGCTCAGATGGCCGCGTCCAATGGGAAGCCCCGGTCCCGAACCGCTGGGTGCCCGTCGATCTAGACCCCGAGTCCCGCATTGTCGTGGATGACGATGCATTCGGTTGTCTGCCGCCTCATCCATTCGGATACTTCGAAGAGCCTGATGTCGGGCTGCCCCAGCCCGAGCACGAAGGGCTGAAAATAGCCCTGATCGGCAGTTCCGTCGCGGCGGGTCACAAAGCCTGGTTGTTAAGAGGTTGGGCCTGGCTGCTGGGAGAAGCCCTGCGGCAAAAGTATGGGCACCGGTTCGTGAATGTGTCGGAGGCGGGCACGAACGTCGCGAAGACGATCGAGCGGTTCGCAGCCGTGCTCGCCCCGCACCGCCCCGATGTCGTCATCATTGCTCTGTCCCTGGGCAATGAGGGATTTGCCTCTTGCCCCTCCCACGAACGCCGCGCGGTGCAGCGCCGGTTTGAGAGCGGCTTGCGGCGGCTCGAGAAAATGGTGCGGGAATTGGGAGCACGGCCAATCCTGGGCGGGGTCTATCCCAATGACGCCTATTCTCCCGAACATCACCGGCTGCTGTGGGACACGCAAACCCGCATGCTGAATTGGGGCATTCCAGTCTTGAACTGGCTGGAGGCGGTGGACGATGGACAGGGACGCTGGAAACCAGGGACGTCCTTCGACCCGGCTCACCCCAATGGTACGGGCCACCGCTTGATGTACGAGGCGATCGACCTGAGCCTGTTCGACATCGCTAAAGACGCACTGGAAAAAGAAAACCAGCACTTCAGGCAATCGCCCGAGGTCTCCGTCTACCTCGACAACACCGGATTTTATATCTCCGGCTGCATCGAGCAAAGGCGTCTGCGGATCGCCAACCCGTCCCAGTACAACTACACCATTGCTCCCAACTGGCAAGAACTGCAAACCGTGCTACGGCGTGAGGCAGGACTGGTGCCAGGCGTTTATATGGCGAAGCAGGCTCAGAAAGGAACCCTTCCCTTCTTCGCGGTGCACGAGGACGGCACAATCAAAACGACACTCGACATCCCGCCCGGTACCAACCTCGAATACAGCAGTGCTCTCAATTTCTTTTCGCCCCACAACCCGCAACTTTTGTTCTACGACGGGTACCTGGGGATCTTGAAAGAGGACGAGCACCACCTCAGGATAATCAACGAATCAGACCACGAGTACAACATTCACCCCATGTGGCAGGAGGTACGCGGTGCCCTCAAGGCGATGCAACCGGGTGTCTACGAAGACCCGCTGCACTCCTGCGCATTTCGCACTGTGATGATCGGCAGAGACGGGCTGGAAAGCCGGGTGAGAGTACCACCCGGGTCCGTCGTATCGTTCGAGTACAGATGCAAATTATCCGATATCAGCCGGGTTGCGATTATTCCACTCGGCGACCGGTGCGCCATCCGGATGCTGCTCTACAAAATGGGCTACGACGGACCTGCCTTTCCGTTCGATCTGACTCGTACTACCAGTATTGGGGATGTCGCGGATATGATCGAAACCCGTTTTCAGGGCATGTGGGACCCTGCTCTCCTGCACTACAGTCCCGAGGCAGGCAGACTTTACCACCGCAGGTGGACAGGACTGTCCTTTGCCCATGAAGTCGAGGCGACAGACGATCCCAAGGACCTGTCAACTGTGCATGAGCGCATGCGTCAGCGGTACACGGCGCGTGCGGAACGCTTCTGGTACACCATCCACAATTGTGACAAGGCCCTTTTCGTCCGCACGGGTATCTCCAACCGAGACGGTGTAATCGATCTGGTCCGAAAACTCGCAAAACAATGTCAGGGGAAGCCGTTTCGCCTTCTACTCATTTCCCCCCAGGCCTCGGGCGAGTTTTCAGAACTTGATACCGTGCTGCACTACAATCTGGAGTTCAATCCGGATCGCATGTACGAGGATCTCGATTACTGGATGTACTGCACACAAGCGATGCATGGCATTCTCGAATCACTCGGTATCTCGAGCAAGAACCTGTTCTGGTGTCCACCCAACCCTCCACAGGTTGCTCCAGAAGAATAGTAACCAATCCGACTGCTCTCAAGTGGGCAACACATTCTAGAGCGTCCCGGGCTTTGAACCAGGTTTTCTTGATGTCGGCAACTCGGTTTTTTAAGATGGTTTACGCACTCTTTAAATACACTGCTGCAAAGGAGCACGCGGATGCAGACAACCAGGCCCATTCTCAAAATGACCTTTCGTCCGGGCCGACCGGAGGACGCGCCGAGTTGCGGACGGATCGCCTACGAAGGGTTCAAGGCCATCGCAGACGAACACAACTTCCCCCCGGATTTCCCGACGCTCGAATACGCAGTTGAGGTACTGTCGCTGGTGCTGTCGCTACCCCACGTCCACACCGTCGTGGCGGAAGCGGACGGGCAGATCGTAGGGAGCAACTTCCTGTGGGAAGACCAGGGGATCGGGGGGATCGGACCGATTACAGTCGATCCGGCCTGCCAGAACGGCTCTGTGGGGCGGCAGATGATGGAACACGTTCTGCAAATCGCCCAGGCAAAAGGGTTACTCGGCGTGCGTCTGGTGCAGGCGGGTTACCACCGCCGCTCGCTCGCGCTCTACACCAAGCTTGGATTCGACGTCCGTGAACCACTCGCGGTGCTGCAGGGAGCATGTGAGGTCCAACTACCCGGCTATGCCGTACGGTCTGCCCAGGAGCAAGACCTGCATGCCTGTAACCTTCTGTGCCGGGGCATCCATGGCCACGAGCGCGCGGGCGAGCTTGGCGCTGCGTTCTCCCAGGGCAGTGCAAACGTCGTCGAGTATGGCGGGCGCATCGTCGGGTACTCAACCGGAATCGGCTTTTTCGCCCACGCGGTTGCCGAGAACAACACGGGTCTCAAGGCGCTTATCGGGGCGGCGGGCGAGGTCTCCGGGCCGGGGCTGCTACTGCCCATGCGCAACGGCGAACTGTTCCGCTGGTGCCTGGAGCGGGGGATGCGGGTCGTCTATACGGCGACGCTGATGAGCATTGGGCTCTACAACGAACCGTCCGGGGTGTTCCTGCCTTCGATCCTCTACTGAGGCTCGCCTGCGGGGCCGACCGTTTGAGCGGGGGACACCGCTTCACTCAGGCGAACGCAGACTTGTAGATTTTTTCGTTCGCCTGGGCCGACTTCA
>JACMIX010000429.1 GCA_014380935.1 Gloeobacterales cyanobacterium ES-bin-141
GCTTCCTACGATCGTAAACAAATATGAAGATTTTTAGGCTTGTGTAGTCCGGTGGGAAGTGAGCAGGTATAGTTTGGTGCAACGCACATATTTGGATGGCGAAGCAAATGCAATACAATGTTTACCCCTGGCTTGTCATCATTACCACACTGGTCATTCCGGCCATGGGCTTTGCGGCCCTGCTCATCTTTATCGAGAAAGAGCCTGACTAACTTAGTAGGTCGTGGACCAGCTGCCGAAAGCGGTCACCGCGCTCCTCAAAGTTTCTGAACTGGTCGTAGCTTGCACAGGCTGGTGAGAATAGCACAGAGCGGGCATGGGCTTTTTGGGCTGCCTGCCAGGCAGACTTAACCGCGTGCTCGATGTCTCCGCAATCGACGAACGATGTGTATCCCCGCTGAGCAAGCCAGTCCGCGAAAAGACCGGCTGCCTCGCCAATCAGCATCACACTGCTGCAGCGTTCCTCGACAGCCCTCAACCAGGCGGCGGGATCGCCCTGCTTGGATTGCCCGCCGCAAATCAACACCATGGGACCCTCGGTTGCCTCCAGACCCATCAGGGCCGCGTCGTAGTTGGTCGCCTTGCTGTCATTGATGAAGACAATGTTCTCCTGTTCCGCCACCACTTCAAGGCGGTGGGGAACACCGGTGAAAGCTCTTACACCGGCGGCAATGGCTGCCGGAGCGATCCCTGCCTTCCAAGTCGCGGCAACGGCCATCAATACGTTTTGGAGATTGTGCCTGCCCGGCAAGCGGACAGCCGCAACTTCAATCAGGGGTTCACCCTCGATGACGATGTATCCAGCATCTACGCACACCGGGGCGGGTTCGTGGAGCGAAGTCCAGACGGCATCGGGCCAATCCTGCAAGTGTTCGTGCAGATAGACGTCATCTCCGTTGAGAATGGACTGGTGGCTGCGCCTCAACAGCCCGGCCTTAATCTCGGCGTAGGCTTCGAGGGTGCCGTGGCGATTGAGGTGGTCGGGACTAAATGTGGTCCAGACAGCTATTCGGGGGCTGAGGGCCGCTGCACTCTCGATCTGAAAACTACTCAATTCGGCAATTACCCAGTCGGGCGGAGGGCCTGAAAGCAACTCCGAGACCGGGTAACCAATGTTTCCGCACACGGGGGCGTAGAGGCCCGCCTCGGCGAAAATGCGGCCGATGAGGGCGGTCGTGGTCGTCTTGCCGTTGGTTCCCGTGACCGCGATCCACGGGCAGGGTGCCAGCCATCGCCAGGCCAACTGTACTTCCCCAATCACTTCCGAACCCTGTGCGCGCGCTGCCCTCAGACCCGGGTGGTTCCAGGGAACACCGGGACTGACAACTACCAGGTCGGCGGTTGCATGAGGGCTGTAATCAACCCCCAGATGAACCCGCACACCCAGATCTGTCAAGTGTGAACCAGCTTGCCTCAATGTGGGAGTCTCAGCCCGGTCAAACACTGCCACCTCCCAACCGCGCTGATGCAGAGCCTTTACGGCTGCCATCCCTGATTTGCCGAGTCCTATGACGTCTGCTCTCGACATGCCTATTCCCCCACTCACAAGACAGAAGCAACTCTACCGCACCCGAAGATTGACAGTTTCTCAATTTAGACCTATTCTAATAAGACCCGATGCTCAAAGAATGAGTTGCTATGGTTGATCCAGTACGTTTACTCGAACAAAAGGGACTGAAGATCACGCCGCAGCGCTGTGCTATCCTCAACTTCCTTCAACAGACAACCGGACATCCTACGGCTGACCAGGTCGCTGAGTACCTCAACCGGGACTTGCCCATGACCTCGCGCGCCACGGTTTACAACACGCTCAACACTCTGCGGGACGTTGGTCTGATCAGCGAAGTCACCCATGAGCCCGGTGTGTTGCGTTATGACGCCAATATTGGTCGCCATCATCACTTCATCTGCAAGACATGTGGTCGCCTCGACGACCTCGACTGGGAGATGTTCGGCAAATTGCCCGTCGAGCAGATCACCAGCCAATACGGTCGTGTCGATCAAGTCGAGGTGATCGTCAGGGGGATCTGCCGGGAGTGCCAGCCCGACTAGTGCCTGAGCGCCCTCGATTGCCGTGCGTCAGGCTTGAGAACTTGGTAAATGCGAGACAATGGCAGGGCCGGTCAAACCGGTCCTTTTTTCATCCGGAACCCTCCATTGCTCGACCGCCTCCACATCGAAGTCACCAACATCTGCAACTTCAAGTGCGACTTCTGTCCCGATGCGGTTATGGAACGCCAGCGTGGGCACATGGACTTTGCGTTGCTAGAACGACTACTTGGCGAAGTAGCTGGTGCCAGCCTCGCACGGGTTACCGCCTTTCACCTGATGGGTGAGCCCTTGCTCTACCCCCGTATTTTTGACGCTATCGCCCTTGCCGTCCGTTTGGGAATCAAGCTACACCTGACTACCAACGGCAGCACCTTCGCACTCAAACCCGACCATGTTTCCAGACTCGTCGCCTCGGGAGTGACCAAGGTAACCATCTCCGTCCAGACACCTGACCCCGGAACATATGCGATTCGCAAAGCCCCCGCTCGGCTCACATCGGACGCCTACTTTGCCGGTATTCTCGCATTCGTGCGGGCATATCTGAATCATCCGGGCTCCCCCACACGCGTTCACCTCAAATTTCTGGACACCACTCCCCATCCATTCCTGGTCCCGCAGAAGCGTTTACGCGTCCTCGACGGCAGGCAACAGCTTCACGAGACTCTGCA
>JACMIX010000430.1 GCA_014380935.1 Gloeobacterales cyanobacterium ES-bin-141
CGAGCCTGCCGGTCCTTGCCGTACCCGCCCCGGTTGTGACGCTCGCGCCGAGTCCGGCGCCGAACCCGGCACGGAGCACTGCCACTTTGGCCAACACTGCCCCACTGCAGCCGCGACCCGGCACCAGGGCCCCGACCGGCGTGGCCGTCAGCGGCACGCCCCTCGTGGCCCGCCTGACGTGGGACGCCATGCCGAACGCTCAGCGATACGCAGTACGGCGGGGCGATGGCGCCAATGCGCTGGTCGAGCGGACCCCGGCGAACTTCACCGCGCGAGAACTGCTCGACACGGTCCCCGACCCTCGGGTCACGTACCGCTATACCGTTGTGGCCCACTATGGCGACGGCACCTCGGCGGAGGCACCCGCGGTAGCCTTTACCTCCCCTGCGTTGGTGAATCCAACCGGCCTTGCCGCCAAGGACCTGGGCGAGGGCAAGGTGCGCTTTCAATGGCAGGCGGTCCCAGGCGCGGTGCAATACCGGCTCGACGGCACCGGCTTGCCGAACACTGGGCAGATGGAGCCGGGCACCAGCGTCACCCTGTCCGGCGTTCCTGCGGGTCCAGCCTCCTGGAAACTTACGGCGCAGTACCCTGGAAATTTCGCGGACTACAACGCGGCCTCAACCGTTTCGCAGGTTGTCCGCGTGCTGCCCTCGCATGGAAGGTGGCTCAATAAAGCAAATGGCCCTGGGGATCCTGCCTCCTCCTTCAGGCACTACTTGCAGGCTTGCACTGAGACGGCAATCCGCATTGCCAATAACTCACTTCTGGACTGCCCTCGCTCGATCCGGGCCTTGCTGTCTACGGGCGGAGTTGGTACAGAAGCCTTCAGCCACTTGACTGAAGACTTTCTCTGGCAAGAGGCCGTGTATGGGAACACAGGTGACCTCGGTTTCGGACGGCGGACCTCGTGTGGCTCGGGTGTCAAATCTGGTATAGGACCCGTTACTGCTTGCTACTCGGTGAGTCACGGCTCCGCACCGGGAGAAGATGGATTTGCGGACCCAGCGGTGATCACGGATGCCGCCCAGAACTCTTCGCGTGCTCGCACGATCACCGTGATCGTGAAAGACCCCAGGGGCATGCAGTTCATGGTCTATGATCCAGGGGTGATAGCCTCCAGCTATACGCACTTCGGAGATTCACGCTCGACCGGATCCATCATCCTGGATACGGAAGGCAGCAAGTTGCCACCGCAAGCATGCCTCGCCTGTCACGGGGGATGGTATGACCCCGCAACTGCACGGGTACAGGGGGCCACCTTCCTGCCACTGGACCCGTCGCAGCTCGTGTTCGCAGGTGGACCTGGGGGCCGAGCAGCGCAGGAGGAGCGCATTCGTGCCATCAACCAAACCATTTTCATGTCCGGGCCTAGCGCCGCAGTAACGAAGTACATCAACGGGCTATACAAGGGCATGGTGTACCACCCGGGAACGCGCGCAGTGGACGACTACGTTCCATCGGGGTGGGCCCAGCAGCCTGGACTCTACCGGTCCATCGTGGGCCCCTACTGCGCCAGTTGTCACCTGGCCGCGCGGCCGGAGATGAATTTCGCCACCTACGGAAATTTCCTCGATAATGCTGCCCTGATTCACACCGCCGTGTGCGTGGCCCGCACGATGCCGCACGCGGAGATCCCCTTCCGGGAGTTTTGGACCAAAGACACCGGTGTGCTCTACCTCCCCGGTCTCTTGGCTGCGGCCCTCGGCTACCGAAGCTGCCCGTAGCGTTCCTCCATGTCCGCCCAGGCATCCCCCCAGGAGGTAGAATGCTCGCTCTAGATCGGATGGTCGTAGCTGTGACGGCACTGCTGGCCCTGATGCCGGCTGTGGGAAGGGCGCAGACCTTTGAGTTCTACGTGTCGATCGAGGGCACTAAGCAGGGTCTGTTCGCCAACGAGTCGATCCGAAGCAACCACATGCCCCGAGTAGTCGGCCTGAATTTCGACTACCTCGTCAAGACGCCGCTGGACCCGGCCACCGGGGCAGTGAGCGGAAAGCGACGGCACGGGCCTGTGGTCATGACCAAAGAGTGGGGCGCCGCAAGCCCGCAGCTGTTCCAGGCATTGGTGTCCAACGAGCTTCTAAAGTCGGTCGTGTTCGAGTTCTACCAGACAAACCAGCAAGGCGAAGAAGAGGTTGCGACCCTGGTGAAGCTCACCAACGCCGCCGTGGTCGAGATTCACCAGCACAGTCCCCCCGTGGGAAACAACCGGCGCCAGCTCGAGGATGTCTCATTCACCTTCGGCGCGATCGAGATCCAGCACCTACCCGGGAAAACGATCGCGACGGACAGTTGGACCGGACTGCGATAAATCCTGAATCCCAGGCTACCCCCCGCCACTTGGAGATCTTATGAACATCGTTCGGTACTCAATTATCGCGACTCTCGCAGGCCTGGGCGTGCCTACCGGCCTCGTTGCTCAGGACAAGCTCGTGGCCCGGGGTGCTGCCGGCTTCAGCATGACCGTCGAGGGCACCAAACAGGGTGTGTTCCCCGGCGGCAAGGGCGGGGGCATCACTGGAGTCCGCTTCAGCTATTTGCTAAAGTCGCCGCGGGATGCTGCATCCGGGCAAGCGAGCGGGAAGCGCCAGCACGGATCCGTCGTCTTCACCAAAGTGGTGGGCACCGCCTCCCCGCAACTCTTCCAGGCAGTGACGAGCAATGAGGTGTTGAAATCCGTCGCCATCGACCTGCCGAGTGGAGAAGGGGGTGGCTACACGATCAAGCTGAGCAACGCCGCCGTCAGTGAGATTAAGCAGTACACCGAGACACTCAATGGCCAGACAGTGGTCCTCGAGGATGTCAGCTTCACCTTCCAGAAGATTGAAGTCGAGGACCGGGGAACCCGGAGCATGGCGATGGACGACTGGATGGCCGGAAAGTAAGGTGACCAACATGCCAAGCCTCAGACGGATGCCAGGTACCCTTCTCCTCATCGGCACGCTCACCGCTGCCGCCGCGGCGCCGGTCGGCGCACAGACCATCCGCCGCCCGGCGACAGATGAACCGATTGAACGACGGAGTGTTTCTCTTCGTACATCCTCGTTGCAGGCGTCGATCGGTTACACCCGCATCGAATTCGATGTCAACCGGCCGCTCGCCCACGCGACGGGTGGACAGGTGCCGTTCACTGTGAAGTACAGCGGCAGTGGCAATGTTGCCTCTGTGCAGGTCCCCGGCTCGCTCTCCTATCCGCTCGGCGCCCACGCAGGCAGCTTCGAGCAGACTGTCTCGAATGCGGACATTCGCGCCATCATGAAGCGTGACGAAGCTGCGATCCTGGCTCGATGCACCTCGAC
>JACMIX010000431.1 GCA_014380935.1 Gloeobacterales cyanobacterium ES-bin-141
ACATCTGTGCCGACCTTCGCGACACGGCCGACGATCTCGTGGCCGGGAACCATGGGATAGAGAGAGTTGCTCCAATCGTCGCGAATTTGATGCACATCGGAGTGGCAAATCCCACAAAAGAGGATTTCGATTTGGACATCCTTAGGACCTGGCTCCCGACGCTCGAAGCTAAAGGGCTCCATGGGCGACGATTTGTCTGCTGCTGCATATCCGCGAACCTGAACCATGGCATCCTCCAAATTGATCGGCCAATGTTTAGTGTAAGAGTAAGGCAAACCTGTCCGTGGCCTCAACCAGGGCACTTCGAATACCGGGTTCGCTCATCGAGTGCCCGGCGTCCGGGACGACGACGAACTCGGCTTCAGGCCAGGCCCGGTGTAGTTCCCAGGCCGATGTCATCGGGCAGACGACATCGTAGCGGCCCTGGACAATGACCCCGGGAATAGTCCGGATGCGCCCGATATTCTCCAGGAGTTGCTCCTCGCGCTCGAGGAATCCCCGGTTGACAAAATAGTGACACTCGATGCGCGCAAAGGCATCCGCGAACTGGCCTTCCCCAAAAACATTCATCAGTCCCCTGTCCTGGATCAGCTTACTGGTGCTCGCTTCCCAGACCGACCAGGCCCGTGCGGCAGCAAGACGGGTCTCCCGGTCATCACCCGTGAGCCGCCGGTAATAAGCCGAGACCAGGTCGCCGCGCTCTGGCTCGGGAATGGGTGCAAGAAAGTTCTCCCAGGCGTCCGGAAAGATATAGCTCGCCCCCTCCTGATAAAACCAGCGCACCTCTTTTTGCCGCAACAGGAAGATACCCCGCAAAATCAGTCCCGCGCAACGCTCTGGGTGCGTCTGGGCGTAGCACAGCGCCAGAGTACTGCCCCAACTGCCACCAAAGACGGTCCAGCGCTCGATCCCCAGGTGGACACGCAGCTTCTCGATGTCTGCCACCAGGTCCCAGGTGCTGTTCTCACGCAGTTCAGAACGAGGAGCGCTTTTGCCGCAACCGCGCTGGTCGAACATCACGAGCCGCCACCGGCTCGGATCGAAGTACTGCCGGTAGATGGGAATAGCACTGCCTCCCGGACCGCCGTGCAACAGAACAATCGGCCGACCGGCCGGGTTGCCAGACTCCTCGAAGTGAATGGTGTGCAGGGCAGATACTTGCAGGTTGCCCTCGGCGTAGGGCTCAAGCGGTGGGTACAGGTCTCGCATTGGCACACCTCTGTTGCAGAACAACCGGGTTCTCCCTGCTGGGGGTCCGGTTTATACTCCTAGGGACAGTTCAGCAATACGACAATGCCCAGTATTCGACCGGTGGACTTTGACGGTGCATTCGAACTGGATGCGTCCGCCCGGCAAACCCTTTTTGAGTTGCTACGCAGCCAGGGCTTTTACACACAGGTTTGCCAGCATACAGGCTGCGGTGCCGTTGAGTTTACCGAACTACTCTTTCAACCCGTGCCCTACAGCTTCAACACACCGCACGGGATGGCAAAACAGTACGAGCCCTACTACCAGTCCGAGGACTATTTAATCATCAACGTCCCGGCCAACTTCATGTTCAAGGCAAAAATCAGCCATCCCAACCGCTTGTGTGCCATCTACCGCAAGGCCGCTACCCGGCCGGATATACCGGCCGGGTAAGCGGGCTGCTATTGCGACTCGGGCGTCTCACCGCCAAACTCGAGCCTGCCGCCGACGCGGAAGGTGGTGCCCGGGGCGGGGTTGCCGTCCAGGTACTCGTACTGGGTATCGGTGATGTTGAAGACGTTGCCGGTCAGGGTGAAGTTGGGGGTGATCGGGATCTCGACGTTGAAGTCCAGAGTTGCCCAGGCAGGCACACCCAGGGGCGATGGTCCCGGTGCCGTGCCAAAGCGCCGTTTGCCGCTGTCATAACGGCCAAGGAGTGTAGCTGTCAGGCCCCGATTGGCGTAGGTGCCGGCCACCACCAGGTTGTGGAAGGGGAAATTGAAGTCCTGGTAGCCGTAGAAGAAGGGGTAGGTGAGCTGGTTGAGGTTGTCTTCCGGCCCAAAAAAGCGCCCATCCGTGTAGGTGTGCGACACCCGCAAGCGGATCTGCTCGGTAGCCTGCCAATCCACGGTGGACTCAGTCCCGTGGGTGCGGCTGTTACCGGCATTGATGATCTGATTGTAGGTCCGTGTGCCGAACAGGTCCGCGTCTGTACCGAAGGCCGTGTTGATGAGGCGCGCAGAGGTGAAACGGTCGCTCAGGAAGTTGGTGAAGTAGGTCAACCGCACACTCAGGTTCCGGGATGGGGTGATGTCCACACCGGCGTCGTAGGTGATGCCCGTTTCGGGGATCAAGTTGGGGTTGGGTGCCGCCCCGCCGCCACCCGCCGCACCCTGACCCACCCCGATCACAAACAAGCTATTGACCGTGGGTGCGTTGTAAACCTGGGACCAGTTGGCCCGCAGTGAGATGAGACTGTTCAGGTTGTAGCGCAGACCGACCCCCGGGGTTGCCACGCTCCCGAACTGAGTGCTGTAGGTGTAACGCAGGCCGACATTCGCTTTCAGTTGATCGCTAAAACTGATGTCATTGACCAGGAACGCCGAGGAGCGTGAGATGGCCCGGTCGATGAAGGTACCGTTGCGGAAGCGGGTAGAACTGCGGGCCTCGTCAAAATCAAGACCGAGTGAAAGGGTCTGACCCGCCGAGATGCGACTGTTGATGGCGGTCTGAGCCTGAAAACGGTTGCCGTCCGAGTAGGGCCGCACAAAGGGCGTCAAACCGAAAAAGTCCAGGTCGAACTGCCCAATCTCACCGGGAGCCGGGGTGGTGCCGCTCTCGTTGAGGAAGTAAGGGGCTCCCTGGCCGTAGTAGTTGGTGTTGATGAGATAGGGGGTGGGACGGAACTGGCTTGCCGCACTCCTGAAATAGGCGACGTAACTGTTGATCGAGGTGGTTGGCGTAAGGTCGTGGTCCCAGAAAAGCGACACCTCCGTCTGGGTCTGGTTGCGGGCTCGGTAGAAGGTGACGTTGCCCTGAGACTGCTCGAAGGGATAGGGCTGACCCGTGGGAAAGGAACTGCGACCGTCGTAGGTGGTGTTGAAGTTGTAGGGAAAGGCGAGGATCGTGCTCGGGGTAACCGGGAGGAACGTCTGGACAGGGCAGTCCACCTCGGTGCCGTCCGGCCGTAGAGGCAAGAAGCGGTCGAGATTCAGGGTGCCGTTGCCGTCTGCCGCCGAGGTGGTACCGCCGAAGCAGGCGGTCAGGTCGTAAAACCCGGTGCTCACGTCGTCGAATTTACTGTTGCGCTGGTTGAGTCTGAGGGTGAGCCGGTTGAGGGCGTCGGGTTTGAAGCTGAGCTTGGCTGTGTAGCTGTCGGTTGCCGTCTCGGAGGCGTTGATGTTGCCGTTAACAGTAATGGGTGGACCCGGCTCGGGTTTGAGAAAGCCGAACAGATCGATGGGACCGTTGTTAGCCGGGTCACCTTCGACACCCCCGAATCCCTGCGAGTTCTCACCGTTCGGATAGGTGGAGGGGTCGATCAAGAAGTTGTCTACATAGGCGGCGGGAGGGGCTGAGTCGGCGTTGACCGTGGTGCCGTAAAACTGAGCGGTATTGGGCAGGGTGAAGCGGTAAGGGGAGTTGTTCTGGGCAACGATGCCCGTGTAGGTAACGTTGTAACTGAAGGTGTCGTCTCCACCGCCGTACTTAGTCAGGTAGCGGTTGAACCCGTAGCTGCCGTAGTTGTACTCGATGGTGAGCTTGGGCGGACCCTTGGGAGTCTCCGTAATCAGGTTGATCACGCCGCCCACGGCACCCGCCCCATAGCGCAGGGTTGAGCCGCCCGTCACCACCTCGATACGCTCCAGGTCATCGACTGCGATGCCCGTGCCCTCGCTGCGCCCGGTGGTCGGAGACTGCAACGATAAACCGTCCCTGAGAATCAAAAAGCGCTGGTCGTTGACGCCGCGCAAGAAGACGCTGAAGTTGTTGCTCTGACCACCCAGGGAAGGGGTGCCCACGAAGCCCGGAACCAGCAGCAGGGCGTCGGTAACGGTGTTGGCACCCTGGGCTCTGAAGTCTTCTTTTTTGACCGTGTAGGTGTTGACCGTGGAATCGCGAGCGGTGGTCGGACGCCTGGTACCAGTAACGGAGACCTCATCGAGGATGTCGCCCTCTGGTGGTGCGGCCTGGGCTACTGGCTGCTCGGGCGGTAGCGGGGCAGCTTGAGCTGCCGGTGTCGGCGTCGCCTGCCCGAGCGTGGCCGGTGTACTCCAGTCCCACAGAGGAGGTACGTACTGTAAATCCATCGCTCTGGAATTGGACTGTTTGAGCAGATCCTGCGCGCCTGCGAGCGGCAGGCGACTGTTGGCGGCAAGGCTGCCCGGCGATCTAACGACAGGTGCCAGGGGTTCACCCAGGACTGGGTTCCAGGAGCCGCAAGCCGGTAGTACGAGCATCCAGACCAGTGTCGCCCCGCACCGGTACAGTCCTGCCAATTTCTCACTCCTCACATGTGGATAATCCATCGCTTCACACTGTCCTATATCTGTTTGTGAGACATCACACAAATTCTTTAAACTACCTACGACTTATGTAAAGTCCAGTACAAACAAAACTGCTGGCTCTAATTCGTTAATCGTTGGCGTTTTAAGCTTCTGGTAACGCGGGAATGGCGTGGATATTTCCGTCATTTAATCCTTGTCGTGACCTGCCTTCCGACAGGGGCCAGTTATTTGTTAGCCTCAAGGGAACACGCAAGCAGTGAATGTCACTGATTCCCACACGCCAATGGCTGAATATCTTGGAATGACTCCTACTGTCGTCATCGGACTGGGAGGAACAGGTAAAGAGATTTTGATTAAAGTCCGACGGATGATCGTCGAGGCCTATGGTTCTCTGGACGCGCTACCAATCGTCTCGTTTTTGCACATCGACACCGAGCAGAACGCCAAAGTCTCAGAGCCCCAACTTGTCCTCAAACAGGACATCTCCTTGCGACCGGCAGAGCAAGTCTGGGCCAAGGTCGAGGATGCCAAGGCTATCCTCAACAAGCTCTCCGCCTACGAGTATCTGGCCGAATGGTTTCCGAGCCAGCTCAAAGGAACCGACTCGATCCTGGCCGGGGCAGGGCAGATCCGCGCCCTGGGCAAGTTCGCCTTTACGATCAACTACCAGGCGATCAAGACCAGTTTCAACAATGCCAAGGCCCGCATCGTCGGCCATGAAAAGTTCATGCTCGATCGCTGGGGAGTTCAGCTCGACAAGGGCGTCAACATCTTTATCGTCTGTTCGCTCTCGGGCGGGACAGGTTCCGGGATGATCCTCGACCTGGCCTACAACCTGCGTGACTGGGTACCCCTATCGGACCTGCCTCAGTCATCGGCTTACCTGGTCCTGCCCGGTGCCTTCTCGGGTCTCGGCGACCGGGTGGTGGCCAATGCCTACGCGGCCTTGATGGAACTGAACCACTACTCTCGGGGCGACAGCCGCTTCGAGAGCCAGTACAGCGCGAGCCCCTCGGACCGGATCAGTACCCAGAGCAGCCAGGATATCCCTTTCAATTTCTGCTACCTGGTTGGCAACAGCAACGACAAGGTCACCTTTCCAAACCTGGGCGCTGTGCTCGAGATGGTGTCACAAAACGTCTTTTTGGACTTCAGTTCCGGGTTCAGCCAGTACAAAAAGCTCGTGCGCGACAACATCCGCAAGCAGTGGGCGAGCCCTGACCCGCTGGGGTACCCGCAGAGCTTTATTAGTTTTGGTCTCTCAAGCATCCAGTTTCCGGTCGAGCGGGTGCTCAATGCCTGTGCTGCCCGCCTCGCGGGGCGGATTGCAACCTGGTGGGCGAACCCGACCCCGGCTCCCACCGCCATGCGCGATGTGATCAAGACCGAGATCCTGCCCGGCCTGCGGCTTGCCGAGTCCGACAACGAGCACCAGTTCCTGGACGGCATCAGTCTGGGTGACAACATGAAGCCCTACAGCAAAGAGGTAGCCGATTGGGTGGCAGCGACCCGCAAACGGCGTAACGACCTGAATATTCCGTTTGAAAATTTGCAGCGTTTCATCCTGGTGGAGCAAGAAAAATACAACCCCCACTTCAACGACAGCGATACCGACCCCAGGCGTTGGAGCGACTACTTCCAGAAGATGTGGGACAATCTCAACCGCCTCATGCCCCAAAAGCGGCGGGAGTTGCGCGAGACCGTCTACAAGATTATCGAGGACCGTTTTCGGGGACCCAAGTTTGCCCGCCAATTTCTCGAAGTGCTGATGGAAGTTCTGGCCGAGTATCGCAGCCGCTTCGACCAGGATCGCCAAAAAGAGTGGTTGCCCCGCGAACGCTCGGCTGCTAACGCCTTGCAGGTGCTCATCAAACAAATCGACGACCACGCACGCCAATTTTTGCTCCTCAACCGCAAAGGGGTGATCGAGGAGGACTTGAAGGGAATCATGCAGGCGCTCGAATCGCTCTATGTCTCGAAGGTCGAGGTCAAGGCGCGTACCCTGGGGGTCACGCTCATCGACGCACTGAGAGAGGAAATTGAGCAACTCCTGATTGATCTCGTCGCTTTCGAGCGTGTGCTCGAGACGTTGCGTTCCCAGTTTCTCGACAAGGAGCAGACCTA
>JACMIX010000432.1 GCA_014380935.1 Gloeobacterales cyanobacterium ES-bin-141
GCACCCGAAGAGTTGTTGATGCGGATGCCGCCGAAGGTGCCGTCGCGTTCAAGGGTAAGCACGTCGGTGCGGGCCAGAAAGTTGCCGACGCTCAAGAAGCTTGTATCGTTGATGCGGCGGGTGACCAGGCCGACATAGCCGGCGCCGACAAAGGGGGCCTGGGTGGTGCCGGTCTCAGAACCGGCGCGGGTCGCACCGATTGAGCGGACGTTACCAACAGATGAGACGCTCACCACGGTTGTCGAAGCACTGCTGGTCACAGTCGGGAAGAAGTTGAACTTCAACAGGTCGCCCGCGTTGCCGCCAAAACCGATTACCAGGTCTTTTTGTCCGGCAATCCCTTTATCGACCAGGTTGAATACAGCAAGAGCCGAATCCCAGTTCAGGCGCACGCCGTAGGGAGAGGCCGGGTCTCCAGGCGGAAAGAGCGACTTGCCGATGGCGAGCCACTCGGCCGGGGGCTGCCCAAAAGTGCCTGCCTGGCTCTGTGCGTAGACGGCATTGGTCGGCAGCAAGATACCCTGGGCATCGCCGGGGTTGACGAAAAGCGGTACGGGTTCATTTTTTTGCTGGTATCTGAAGTTGCTGACGCTGGTCTCAAAAAGGGCCGGGTTATCGACCGCTTTTTGCGACGCTGCTTCCTCGGCACGCTGCTGTTCGGCAATGCCGGCTTCGACCTCGGCTTTGCTCTGCGGCAGGTTCTGAGCTAGAACTCCACCGTCATCGGCACCGAGCCAGAGCAAGCAAACGGACAGGCAAAGGAGTTGGTGCTTCATCGAAATAGGCTCCATATCTGGTGTGAATTTGAACGGTACGCAATAGCTGCCTGCTCAAGGCACAAGCAGTGACATTTCTGCAGGGCTCATGAATGGTTGCGCCATTTTTTGCAGCCCAAGAATAGCGGGTGAGCAAAATTCGGTTCTGTTGCAAGAAATTTAAAAACACTATTTTCAGATTTTTTGTATGGCTTTTTCGCCCATGAATAGCGTTTCTGGAAATCCTTGCAACAGAACCGCCGGTGCGGTGTACTTTATCTTCATTATGAGTACCTCACAGTAGTGATAATTGGAAAAGGAAGCGTACTGCACCTTGTCTCTTGAATAACGATTTGCCATCAAGGGCCCCGCGCAACCAACTGAACGCGCCGCGACATTTGTCCTGAGGTTCCAGGGGGAGAAGTGCGCAACCGTTGGAACCCCTGCTTGTCGCCCATCCAGATGCCATTTGGTCATCGACCGATTGGGCGTTGCAGCCGGTGCTACCGGGCTGAGTAAACCCAGCGGTCCGCGCGAACCGGGAGGATGCTAAGACCAGCCGCTGCTCTAGCTCTAGTGGTGGGTCGCGAAAGCTCCCCTCTATTCGGTAATGCGTAAACCCAGGCGAAGCGCTCTCATTTGCCACACTGAAGCTGCTTGGAGCCCGAAGCAGAGCTTGGAGATCTGCCACTACAAAGCAGACTATCTGACCACGGGCCGAACGGGCGTTCGGGGAATTGGGGTCGAGGAGTGGAGGGGCGGGGGAACTTGGTCGGTGGTGCAGGCAGGGGTAAGCGGTTCGATCCTGGGAACTGAGGCAGACGCGGGCCGGGGTGGCGGTTGCCTGTTGGTACGGACCAGGGTGCATTGGAAGCGAGCGGGCGACACCGAAAGCAGGTTGGGCTCGGGAGTCTGGTTATTCTGAGCAGAAGCCGGGACGGCCTCCGCCAAACCTAGCAGTAAGGTGGCCAGTAGGGCCATCGCGCGTTTTATGGACAATCTGCGTTTCACGGATTCGTCTTGGTGAAGGTTCTTTTCGACAGGCACGGCGTGTGGGGCACACGTAAGGGGCATTTGAACCAGTTCGAAAACTGGACCGCTTGATATCCGGCGGCCAGCGGCGGCTACCGCCTGTGGAGGGGCAAACCCCTCTACAAACAAAGGCGCAAAAAGGCCCTCCGCACTCTCCTCCGACTAAGTAGCAGAACCCAAACTGAACTTGCCTGGATTCTATGGACACTCCCTGTAGACTCAAAAGCGAGGAGGAGCTTCTGGTGCCGAGAACGCAGCCGCAGTAAACACCTGAACAGCGCGAAGAGGCCTTGCGTATCGTCGAGCAGTCTGGCAAGTCCACCTACGAGGTCGCTCGCGACCTCGGCATCTCCCAGACCACCCTTAACCGCTTGCAGCGCCAAGCTCGCGCCGACCGCAAAGTGAACACTGGTCCCAGCGCCCCAGTGACTACTGATGAACGCCAGGAGCTTGCTTGCCTACGCCAGGAGAACAAGCAATTGCAGATTGAGCGCGCTTTCCTAAAAAAGCCACGGCCTTCTTTGCTCAAGATCTCTCGTGGAGCGTTATCAACTGATGGAAGAACAGCAGGCTCACTACCCAATCGCGCTGATGTGCCGAGTACTCGGAGTCTGCCGCTCCGGCTACTGTGCTTGGCACGAGCGTCTGCTCAGCGAACGGCACCTCGAAAATCAGCTGCTTGCTTAGAAGGTCAAGGCAGTCTTCGAGCACTCGCCCCAGAGCTACGGCAGTCCCAGAGTGCAGGCGGCTTTGCGGGCGGAATGCTTCACGGCCGCCACCGCATAGCCCGGCTGATGAGGCAAGCGGGTCTGGTTGCCCAGGTGCGTAAGCGCCACCTGCTTGCCACCGAAAGCTCGTGGTTGCTGTCGGTGGCGAACAATCCGCTCGCCCGCCAATTCCTCGAACGCCCGTCCGGCCCGTGGCCAGAGCGTCCGTTTTGTATCGGCAGATCTCCAAGCAGCTTCAGTGTGGCAAATGAGAGCACTTCGCCTGGGTTTGCGCATTACCGAATAGAGGGGAGCTTTCGCGACCCACCACTAGAGCTAGAGCAGCGGCTGGCTTTATGGCAGCCCCCTTAGTTCACGTAAACTGCCGACTTCACTGAACCCGGTGGTACCGGCTGCAACGCCCAATCGGTCGATGACCAAATGGCATCTGGATGGGCAACAAGCAGGGTGTTTCAGATCCGAGGCTACAGCTCTCGCTGCTGATTGCTGCGTCAGTTCAACGCAGTAATCAGATTTACACATCTCAACATCCAGAAAGCTATTGGAAACTCACTAAGGAGTCATTATGTTTGCAATCTCTCGCAAGTACAGTGCCCTGACCAGCTTGGCCCTCGGTCTCACAGTAACCTGTGCTGTTGTCCCGAGTGCCGTCGCTGCTCCCGGCGACAAGATCGACGGTCAGGGTGGTACCTTCCCGGCCCTAATCCATAGCGCTTGGGGGGACCGCTACGGCAATAAGCTGACCACCTCCCCTAGCCAGTGCATCATTGCCTTAGCACCAGAGCGAGCGAGCGAAGCAGAACTCGGCATCACTGAGGGGCAGCAAAGCTTGTGCCAATCGCCTGTCAATGGCGCTCTTGTCCCTGCCATGACGAGCAACACCGCCCCCTCCGGCACTGTGACCAGCAGCGGCGTGTACGACTCCACCTACCAGCCCTGGAAAGCATTCGACGGGACGACGAGCACCATCTGGTTGTCGAACATGTACACCTCCTCCGTCTGGATCGACTACGAGTGGGGTGGCGGGGCCTCGAACACCGTTAACTCATACCAGATCAAATACGCGAACGGGAGTTGCTGCGAGCAGCGCGGACCCAAGAACTGGACCCTTCAAGGATGGGACGGCACGGCATGGGTCACGGTCAGCACGGTCACTAACCAGAGTGGCTGGTACTCGAATCCCACACGAACCTACACGGTAGACACTCCCGGGGCCTATTCGAGATATCGACTCAACGTGACAGCGGACAACTACAACAACGCCACCTACCCCATCAC
>JACMIX010000054.1 GCA_014380935.1 Gloeobacterales cyanobacterium ES-bin-141
TGCTGCGGTGTGCCCTGGTCGCTGTGTCCACACCGGGGTAACGCCCAAGCCAGGTTTCGAGCGTGCGCAGGTGGTGATGGACCGTTGAGCGTACGGCGGGCGGGTTCTTCGCGTGGGTCGCAAGCTCTACCAGAGCATCCATCCAGGACTGCTGCGCGATTCTCTGTAAGGCAGCGTCGTAGGCGTCACGCGCAACCGAGGTTCGCCAGACCCGCCCGCTCACCCGGTCGATCACTTCTGCGAGACTCGGCAGGGTGTTGTCGAAGTCCTTCTGGTAGGCGAGTCGGGCAGCCCGCTCCGGTTGCACGATCAGGTCGAGAACCAGGCTCGCCGCCACCTCTGCCGGTGCATAGACGTCGAACGTCGCCCCGGTATAGCCCTCGAAGAGTTCACGGTTGTGGGGATAGCCCGGTGGACGGGGCGGCATCTGCCTGCGCACCTGCTCCGGTAGCCGTAGGGACGCGGGCTCCACCGCACTCAGAAGCACATCGAGGGCAGCCCGTTGCCGCTCTGCGCGGATCGCCTGGGTAGGAAGTTGCCCGTCACCCCGCATGGCATAGGTGTACTCCAGACCGCCGAGCAGTTTCTCAACGCTCAGGACCTGGTAACGGTGGCCCAGGTACAGAGGCACCAGCACCTCTTCCATCAGGGCGAGAGGTTGACCCGAGCGGATGTTGGCCGGACCGAACCGGGTGAGGGCGACTTTGCGCACGGCCATTTGCTGCTTGAGGGCCGCCAGGGGATCGGGGCCGTTGTCCCAGAGATTCGCAGTTGGATGCGCGGAATTCGAGGGCCGGGCATCGGCGTCGGTAATGTAGCCGATGCCCTGTCCGCGGGCCTCGGTGAGGATGGACCCGAGCTGGTTGTCCGGCGAGGACTGGGTGTAGCCGTAGCGGATGGCGAACTTGTCCCACTCGCCGATGCCCTGCGCGTAAGCATTGTCGAGCGACGGCGACCCGCCCGAATCGAGACTTGCAAGTGGGGCCGGGTAATCCATGACCGAGGCCCGGTCGCGTGCCGAGGCGGCGAAGTTGTGGGCAAGCCCCAGGGTATGGCCGATTTCGTGCGCGGATAGCTGGCGCAGGCGGGCAAGCGCCATCGCGAGCATCGGGTCGGGGTCCGGGTTGTTCTTGCCGTAAGGTGCAAGTAATCCCTCGGCAAGCAAATAGTCCTGCCGTACCCGTAAAGAGCCCAGGGTGACATGTCCTTTGATGATTTCACCGGTGCGGGGATCGCTCACCGAGGCACCGTAGCTCCAGCCGCGCGTCGAGCGATGCACCCACTGAATGGTGTTGAACCTGACGTCCATGGGGTCCGCGTCCTCGGGCAGCATCTCGACTCGAAAGGCGTTTTTGAAACCCGCCGCCTCGAAAGCTTCACCCCACCAGCGTCCCCCTTCGAGCAGGGCAGTACGGACTGGTTCAGGAGTACCGGGATCGAGGTAATAGACGATCGGCTCAACAGGCTCACTGAGAGCGGCGGATGGGTCCTTCTTCACCAATCGGTGCCGGTTGATGAAGCGTTGCTGTATTGGTGTGCCGATCGGTACGGCGTAATCGGCGTAGTCGAGACTGAAGTAGCCCGAGCGGGGATCAAAGGCTCGGGGCTCGTAACCGGGTGGTGGCAACTGGATAAAGGAGTGGCGCAGGCGCAGGGTGAGCGCGTGGGGGTCCGCCGCGACAATCCGTACCTGCTCCCCCGGTTCCTCACCGATGAAGGTCAGGCGCGCTTCCATCTCGGTATTTTTGGGAAAAGCTTTTGTTCGTTCGAGGGAGAGAGTACTGCGGGTGGGTTCGAGTTTAAAGGCACCCTGCTTGGCCTCTTTTAGACGTGCAGCGATGCCGTGGGCGTCCCGCACGACAAAGTCAGTCGCATCGACCAGGACACGTCCCTGGGTCTCGGCATCGACCGTGAATCCCCACAGGACGCTCTCGGCAAAGGCATCACGGACGGAGCGCTCCTCGGCGGCATTGGTAGTCGTGGCCCGGTAACGCAGATTGGGCATCACGAGCAGAACCCTGGGACCGACCCGCTCGAAGCGGACAACCCGCTCCACTCCCAGTTGTCCCCGGTCAAGCCCGACATCGTTTGAGCCCAGGCCCGCAGGTAGCGAAACCACGTAGAGAAATTCCTCCCCCGACCGGGGCACCTCAAGCCAGATTTTGCCCTTTGGCGCATCCCAGTAAAGCGGAAACAGCCCGTCCATGCGGGTCATACCGCGTGTAGCCGTCTCGATCGTGGGCAACATCCCGGCACTGGCAGGAATACACCAGAACAAACTGATCAGCAGCAAAAGACAATATGGCATTCTCGAATTCCACGACGACGGCAAGCGACAGACGGTAGGCGTTTGAGACACAATAAACGGCAACCGGTCGTTTGAGCGAACATATCCTAGATTCCGGCTTTTCGAACGCGGCCCTGTGTATCATCCGGGAATGTAGGCTAATTTAATCGTGTGCCGATGGTTTCCCTAGCATGGGTCGGGCATCGATGAGAAAACGGATTGACGAACAGTGGTGGTTTCGCGCCGCGGGCGGATTGATTGCCACGGTTGCCTTGGGCTTGATGCTCAATCGTCTGGCACCGACCCTATCGAGGGCACCGGTGGTCGGAGAAGCATTTTTGCAGTTGTGCCGAGTAGTCAACGCCAACTGTGAGGACCGGGGCACACTGACCGCAGCGGTACGCGAAGAGAGCCTCGCCTCGCGCCCGCCTGCCCCACCGCCACCTCCTAAGCCACAAGACCGGCAAACTCCTACGGTCGATTTAAAGGGCAACAGCCTGGGTACGGCCAAGGAAATCGACGATCTCGACGAGGCTCCAACCCAGACCGGTTCGGTGAGCACCGCTGACCAGGAAGACTTCTACCGTTTCAGCCTCTCTGATATCAGTACTTTCAATCTGCTCCTCGACGGGCAGGTAGCCCACGCTCTGCTCCTCGACAGCAATGGCGACAAAATACGCGCAGCCCAACGGACGACCGCCGGAGAAGCGATCAACTACAGCCTCAAAGCAGGCACCTATTACGTCCGGGTTCAGGCTGCCAAAGCTCAGCAGGGTCCCTACAACCTGCGCCTGTCCGCCCAATCCCTTCAATCCAGAGAAGACGACGATACTCTGAGCACAGCCCGCGACCTCGACGAACTCGACGACGACCCGGTCAATCTCAAAGACTGGGTGGGTTACGCCGATGAAGAGGACTTTTATCGGTTCAGTCTGGACGCCGAAAGGCAGTTCACAGTGCTTCTAGACAGTAAAGTGGCGAATATTTCACTACTGAACAGCAGTGGGGAGAAGCTAGCACGCGGTAAACGAACAGATGTGGGTGAAGCGATTGCTCTGCGCCTGGGTGCCGGAACTTACTATCTTCAGGTTCAGAAGGCTTCTCGAGAAGGTACCTATCATCTGAACCTGGCCACTTCTTCCTGATAATGTAGCGGTGACGGACCTCAATAAAGGGCCTTGCAACTGCCCTGGGAACGTAGTTTGTCAATAGCTTTGGTATAGGCAGTACGGGTGGGATAGCCCGTCTCAATCTTGCCGGGGTCGGTAATCGTCATGTATGAAGCAATAATCTTTTCGCAGTTCTTGGCTGAATCGAGATCCACGAACACTGTTACCTCGTCCAGTCCACTGGTCTTGCGCTCTTTTTGAGCGTAATTTTTGACCGATGCAACAATCTGAGTATCGCTTGCACTGGCCGGGACACTGGTGTAAACGAGCTGGCGCGATTTGGAGGTTGTACTCACGCTACGAGACCTCAGAACCTGAATGGGCATATCGGCTGCAACCGGAGCCGCGAGGGCTAGCCACATCAAACCAACCCATAAATTGGCACGGCGCATTCCACGCTCCATTACTTCGTTGCCATTATGCCCGGTATATGAAGGTACTCGGCGCTTGACCTGAGTTCCTTCAAATTGAACCGGTAAAGAGAACTGACCAGACCCAATCCTAGAGAGGATGGCCCGCGACAAACGCCAGACCGGCATTCAGCGGCTCGATGTTTTGAACCAGACCGAGGGCCAGCAGCGTGAAGATCGTTGCGGCAAAAATGAGACGGTAGATAACAAACACCACCGTCGATTGGGTCTGCAAGAACTTTAACAACCAGGCAATCGCCAGGTAACTGAAAATCGTCGAGGAGATAAGCCCGACGATCAGCGACCATAATTCGGTAGTACCAAAATTTAGCGTTACCAGTTCCCTGAGTTCGAGCACACCGCTCAGAAAGATAGCCGGGATGCCGAGCAAGAAGGAGAATCGGGCACCCTCCGCACGCTGAAAGCCCAAAAATAGAGCCGCCGTCAGGGTCGAGCCAGAGCGCGAGACCCCTGGTATTAGTGCCAGCGCCTGGGCAAAGCCAATCAAGATGCCGTCGATTACCCGGATGTTCTCGGTTGAACGCGCGCGGCTGCCACGCTTCTCGGCCACCCAGAGGAGCAGGGCCATCACGATTGAACTCGTCGCAATCACAGTCAAGGCCCGCAGGGGAGAGCCGGGTGCCTCAAGCGTGCTCTTGAGGGCAAGGCCGACGACCACAATAGGTAGCGTTCCCAGGATCAAGCACCAGAACAGGCGAACTTCGCGGGACTTTTGATCGCCCGTGCGCAACCCGCGCCAGGTACCCGTCGCAATCTGCACCAGGTCTTTCCAGAAGTACCAAACTACGGCGAACAGGCTACCCAGCTGGATGACCGCCGTATAGGCAGTACCAGGATCCCCCCAACCCAATAGAGCCGGGACGACGCGCAGGTGGGCCGTGCTACTGATGGGCAAGTACTCGGTAATGCCCTGAACCAGCCCCAGCACAATCGCTTCGAAGATGCCGACAGATTGCATCTATACTTTCCCCAAAAAGGTATCGCGAGACTTTCTCAGGATACCCTCAACAGCATCGAGACGTTCCCGGTTGCCGGCTTTCAATCGCCGTTTGTATAAAGGAGAGCCCGTTTGGGTCCGTGGATCGGGTCTTCGATGATGATGGTCTGCTCGCGGTCGGCACCGACAGACACGAGAGCAATCGGCACACCCATCTGTTTGGCAAGAAACTGGAGGTAGTCGCGGGCCTCGGCAGGTAGCGATTCGAGGGTCCGGCACTCACCGGTCGGCTGTTTCCAACCGGGCAGTTCTTCCCAGATAGGCTCGCATTGGGCAAACAGGTTCGCGTTGCTGGGAAACTGATCGATGAGTCTGCCCTTGACCTCGTAGGCGACACAGACGCGAATTTTTTCGAGCTCGTCGAGGACATCGAGCTTAGTGATGGCGAGGCAATCAAGACCATTAATGCGGACAGCGTAACGGCCGATGACTGCATCGAACCACCCGCAACGCCGAGGTCTGCCCGTGGTGGTGCCAAACTCCGCTCCCCGCGATCCCAAGTAGCGACCCGTCTCATCGCGCAACTCGGTCGGAAAGGGTCCTTCCCCGACCCTGGTAGTATAGGCCTTGGCTACCCCGATGACCCGGTCAATAATGGTCGGACCGACCCCCGCGCCGACACAGGCACCACCTGCGACCGGGTTGGAGCTTGTTACATACGGATAGGTGCCGTGGTCAAGATCGAGCAGGGTCCCCTGGGCTCCCTCAAAGAGCAGGTTCTGGCGGGTCCGCACGGCCTGATCGATAAGCAAAGAAGTATCGATTACATGAGGACGCAGCTTATCGGCGTAGCCCA
>JACMIX010000006.1 GCA_014380935.1 Gloeobacterales cyanobacterium ES-bin-141
CCAGGACATCGAGCAGGATCTTGATAAAGCCGTAGGAGACACTGGTCGGTATGCCCATTGAGGTCCGCAAGCCCCCTTCCGCACCGCGCGCATAGGCGTAGAAAGCACGGTAGGCAAGCGAATGACCGTCTACGAGCAAGAAAACGGGTGCAGGTTCTGACATGCACTTATCGTAATCGACAGGCCAAAAGACAGGTCAGGCCCGTGGAGAATTAGAACAATCTGGTAGGTGCTGACGTACTTAAATGGCGGGGATCAAGCTCAGTTTCGCAGTGCGGCCCGAGTGGGGATGGACCGTTCGCTCAGCAACTCCTCGATGAGGGGCTCGACCCAACCGGCTGCCGCTTCTAGAAATTGGGGATCGTCGTTGAGGCATGCGAGCCGGGTGCAGGGGATACCCTGTTGCTCGAAGCGGCCCATGATCGTTTCTACATCCAGAATCGTCTCGTGATTTTCGGTCACGAAACCAATCGGACAATACACCAGGGTGCTCGCTCCGGTCTCAAGCAGGTTGCGCGAAGCCTGGGTCACATCCGGGGTGGTCCAGCGGCCGGGTGTGTCGTGGTTGAGCCAGCCAATCGAGATGAGCGGCCAGCGCTGGATGAGCCGTTCGCGTACCCGTTCGTAGAGGACCTGACTCTCCTCGATGCCGGTGGTGAAACCTTTGACTTCGTAGGGTGAACCGTGATTGACCAGCACCACTCCCACCCGCGAGGGCTGGTTGGTCTGGGCCAGACGCAGAAGCTGTGTCTCGACATAGCTCGCCAGACGCGCGTGGTAATCCGGCCGGTCAAAAAACGACGGCAAGTAACGCAGGTGATCTACCCAGCGGTCCTCGGCAGCCAGGGCGTTATTGACCTGCTGGAGAGCAAGGCCGCTTGTAAAGATGGAATCGATCACCAGAAGCGGATACACCAGCAACCGGTGATAGCCCTGGGCACGAATGCGGGCGAGCACCTGTTCGGGCAAGTCGGGTTCGCAGAAGTTGAACGCTTTGAAGACCTGGACGCGCTCACCGAAGCGCCCTTGCAACTCGCGGGCAATCCCCGCCCGTTGCGCCTCGAAAATGGCATTGTGGGGCGAGTGAAAATTATCTTTGCCGCTCCACTCGCGCTGATCCTTTCTGGCCAGCATCCGACTCATCAACCCAAAAGCAAAGTCGGGAATGCGCAGAAACTTCGCGGTCAGGAGACGCAGAGCCATCTCGTTGTAGGCAGCAAAATTCTTGTACTCTTCTACCTCGCCGTAACCTACTAGCAGTACCGCGATCCGCTCGCTATTGTCCATGCCTATACTTTCGCTCATGCTTCCTCGCATTTCCTCTCCCACAAACTACCATTCCCAGGGAGGGGAGAGGTCCCTCCTCGGGAGAATTTCCGGGGTGTCTTAACGTTTGCGTGGCTCGGGAAAATGATTGATCTTTGCCCGACCCTCAAAAATGAGCTGCCGGTTGCGAACCCGCAGGCGGTGGATGCGCAGGATCACGCCGTCGAGGTTGAATTTATCGAGATCCATCATCCGGTTGAACTGGTCTACGAAGATCTGGCCAAGCTTTTGAGCTTGTGGGCTGTCATCCTCGAAGACCGGTTCTTCGAGTACCAGGCGGCGTTGCTCGACGACACCCATCCTGGCTGTAAATGCCACCTCGCCCGTTTCACCGGATTGCTCGAAGGTTATCTGAGTGCGCAGGCGGATGTGGTTGTCATCGAGCAGTTCAATACGTGTCCCGGTGAAGGATGCCGTCTCGCTGGGCCGGTCCAGCTCCTCGAACTCCGCCAGACTGATGCCCTGGAGTTTTTTGGTCACCAGTTCGGCCTCGAAGGAGCGGTTGATGTCTTCTTCAAGCAGGACCACCGAGGCAATCGCTTCTGTGGGTCGCATCAGGCGTACTTTGCCCCCGAGAACCGCCCCCAGGTCGAGGGCGATCGCATCGGTGTCCACGCGCACGCTCTCGGCACGGAACTGGTTTTTGATCAGCATGCCCTTGCTCTTCATGGTGAAGTTGTCGATCGCTCCCTGGAGCAGTTTGCTCACCGGCTGGCAGTATATCGACACCTGTAAGTCATCAGCCCCGCTCAGTAAAGCGCGGATGGCCGTAGTGGCCACTGAGCTGATGAGTTTCTCGCCTGCGTCAGCGCCTTTGTTCGAAGCCGCAAAATTAAATGGGAGCATCATAATTCAGGTCGCAGCGTGGAGGGTAGAGCCTGAGCCCTGCTTGCATAGTATTACAAACTGTAAAGCTGTCAAAATTACCTGGCTCGCTCAAGAAGCCGGGTAACACCGGACGACAGCGCGATTGTGAGGATAGTGGTGTCCACTAAGGGTCTTGCGGTTATACCGGGTGTGCAGTGGTCAAGCGCTCAGCGTGAGGCAACTTCAGCGTTTCTGGCTGCGCTTGGGGGGCCGTGTAGATGTCTTGCGGCGGAGGCCGCTCCCTACTCGGTTGGAAAAGTTCGTCAATTTTTATTGAGTCTGCCTTTCGCCGAATGTGGGGTGATCGCTTTCAGTGCCGGGGTGGTCGGGGCAGCTGGGGCATTGACGCCGGGGTGGCTTGCCGGGACCAATTTGCAGATCAAAGTTCTGGTCGCCCTGGATGGTTGGCCAGTGCCCCTGTTCAAGCCCTTTCCCGTCTACCGGGTCAGTCACGACCTGTTTACCCACCAGACTTCACCCGGGAGAGGACAGGTGAGCTTCTATGCCGACCCGGCCGTTACACATCTCGAACTATGGTCAGCACCCGCGCACGCGCAGGGCTGGCAGGTCGGGAGCGGAACACAACGGCGCACAAGCGCGCTCGAATTTATCCGCGAACGGCTAGCCGAATACGGGGTGTGGGAGTAGAGCTTGCTGCGAAAGTCACCTGGTTTGACTAGACTGGGGGCTGCGTTATGTTTGAGGATGCACGCCAGAATGCAGGATTGCCGGTGATTCGGTTGCAACCGCTGTTCGCACTGCACATCCCGGACGGATTTTTGAGTCTCCCGGTTGCCCTCGCCACTGGGATTATTGCCCTGGGGCTGATCGTAGTTTCGCTGAAACAGACTGAACGCACCTACGCCGACCGGCTCGTGCCTCTAATGGGTGTGAGTGCTGCCTTTATCTTTGCGGCCCAGATGGTCAATTTTCCTGTACTAGGAGGTACCTCGGGCCATTTGCTGGGTGGAACGCTCGCGGGCATTCTGCTGGGTCCCTGGGCGGGTGCGCTGGCTGTCTCGGTGGTCTTCATCGTTCAGGCCCTGCTCTTCCAGGACGGTGGTGTAACGGCACTGGGCACCAACATTTTCAACATGGGTCTGATCGGCACATTTCTGGGGTACTACCTGTACCGGGGAGTAAGGACTTTACTGGGGCACAACCGCTGGTTCGCCATGGCGACGGCAACTGCGATTGCGAGCTGGTTCAGCGTGGTAGCGGCGGCGGCGGCAACCTCGGTGGAGCTTGCCTGGTCGGACATCGTGCCGCTCGGTACAGTCTTGCCTGCCATGCTCGCGGTTCATGCACTGATTGGCCTCGGGGAGGCTGTACTTACGGTGGCAGTGGTCAGTTTTCTATGGCAGACCCGGCCCGACCTTCTTTTTGACCCACCGGCGCCCCCGCCTACGCAGGCAAGTGCAGACGATCCCCAGACCGTGGTCATCAAGGAAGCCTCCCATGGCCGTCAGTAGATGGTGGATCCTGGGAGGGTTGGCCCTGGCTCTGGCTGTGGCTGCCCTATCTCCCTTTGCAAGCCCGAACCCGGATGGTCTGGAACGTGTTGCCCGAGATCAGGGCTTTGAGGACCGGGCAATTGATTCCCCGGCCGGTCGCCTGCCTTTTGCCAGTGTCTTCGAGGGTTACACCCTGCGTGGACAGGAGCAACCATTTTTGGCCAAGGTCTTTGCGGGTTTCGCAGGGACGTTGCTGGTCTTCGGCGGAGCCTGGGGGATCGGTGCCTGGGCGCGCCGTGCACGCAAACGGGTAGACCCCTGATGCTGCTGCATGTACCTGTTTTTACTCTGTCTGCCTACACTCAACAGGACAGCCCCTGGCACCGTCTACATCCGCGAGCCCGCTTGTTGTGCGCCCTGACGCTGGTGGTCGGGACGGCCCTGACGCCCAACGGTGCCTGGGAGGTCTGGGGCATCTATGCCGTGGCACTGCTGGTCCTGGTGCTGGTGAGCCGGGTACCGCCGCTGGTACTTCTGCAACGCTTGAGCCTGGAAGTTCTCTTCGTGAGCGTCCTGCTACTGACTATTTTGTTTGCGGGGCGGGGTACTCCGCTGGTGACACTCGGTCCTCTCGTCATCACCGAACAGGCTCTCATTGCTTTTGGAAGCGTCCTGACCAAGGCCACCCTGTCGCTGCTGGCTTTGAATTTGCTCGCCATCACCACGGCGGCCCCCAATCTATTGCAGTCCCTCGGGGAGCTGAAGTTTCCGGCGCTACTGGTACGGGTGCTCGAATCGATGTTGCGCTATTTGGCCGTGCTGATAGACGAGTTGGGGAGCATGCGCCGCGCCGCCCAGGCGCGCAGTAATGGTCTTGGTGCTCTGCTCGGGTGGCGGACACTCGGCAATGTCCTGGGTGCCCTTTTCTTGCGCACTTACGGGCGCGGGGAACGGACGCACCTCGCCATGCAGGCTCGCGGGTTCACGGGCCAATTTATCGACCCGACAACCCGGCCTTTCGGTATTTCTGAGTGGGCGGCCCTGGCTCTGACATTCGCGCTGCTTATCACCGGTCAGTATGTGCTCTGGCAGGGTGGTTAGCGTGTCTCACCGGCCCGTGGTCATCGAAGACCTGCACTATACCTATCCCGACCGCACCCCGGCCCTGCGCGGGATCAGCCTGATGGTCGAGACGGGGCAGAGTGTCGGGATTGTCGGGCCGAACGGCTCCGGCAAGTCAACACTGCTTTTGCACCTCAATGGTCTATTGCTAGCCGAGCGCGGTCGTATCGAGATTGGCGGTAAACCGATGCTCCCTGCTAATTTCGCTTTTATCCGCCGTTTCGTCGGCCTGGTTTTTCAGAACCCCGAGGACCAGTTGTTCATGCCCACCGTCCGGGAGGATGTGGCATTCGGACCGCAAAACCTCGGACTCAAAGGTGAACTGCTCCTGCGGCGCGTGCGGGAGTGCCTGGAGATGGTCGGCCTCGAGCCGGCCCGCTTTCTGGACCGCCAGAGCTACAACCTTTCCCTGGGTGAAAAAAAACGGGTGGCCATGGCCGGGGTGCTCGCCATGGAGCCGGAAGTGCTCGTTTTCGATGAGCCTTCTGCCGGACTCGACCCGCGCAGTCGCCGCCGTCTCATTCGTCTGATCCAGGAACTGCCGCAGACCAAACTGATTACCACCCATGATCTGGATATGGCTCTTGAGACCTGCGAACGTACCGTGCTCGTCGAGCGAGGTTTGGTGATTGCAGACGGACCCACGGACGGGTTACTCAACGACCGGATTTTGCTCGAGAGTCACGGCCTCGAACTGCCTCTATCGTTGATGCGTAGCCCTCAAAATGGGTAGCGCAAGGATAATTGCGCGAATTTTTTCTGATTTGTACGGAATTTCTGTTGGTGGGCCTCCCGTTCGTTTCCCATTTGCTGTACTATTCGATGAATATGCTGAGTCGTAGGTGTGTCTCAGTCGTTTTGAGTGAGGAGTTAAAGATGCAAAGATTTCGTCTGCTTGCAAGCACGTTGAGCCTCCTGGCTCTCCTGGGTGTCGTAGGCCCAGCGCTTGCAGAACCGACCGACAACGAACAAATTGACAACTACATAGGCCAGAGCGCAGGCGCGCAACTCGCCCAGGTCAACTCGGTATCAGAGCTGACCGACGTCGATCCCAATTCCTGGGCCTTCCAGGCTCTCAAGTCCGTGGTTGAGCGCTTCGGCGTCATCGAGGGCTACCCTGACAAAACCTTCCGTGGCAACAAGCCTCTGACGCGTTATGAGTTCGCAGCCGGTCTCAACGCTGCGCTTGAGAAAGTCAACGAACTTATCACCGCCGGCAACGCCGACCGGGTCACCAAAGAAGACCTGGCGACACTGCAACGGTTGCAAGACGAGTTCAGAACGGAGCTTGCCGCACTGCGCGGACGGGTAGACGCTCTTGAGGCCAGGACCAAGGACATCGAGTCGAAACTGTTCAACACCAACTCCAAGTTGGATGCCTCGGTGGTCATGGCGGTCACCGGTGGTGGTGCCGACGTAAGCAGGGGTATCTTCTCGGGCACTGCGTTCGGGGCATCGCCGCCCTTTGGAGACGCACTCGGGGCAACGTTCATCCCGGGTGGTATTGCCAACACCACATTTGTTTCTCGAACCTCGCTCAATATCCGGGCGACCTTCTCGGGTGAGGACGAGTTGCTGGTCCGTCTGCGTGGTGTGAGCGGCCAGGACATGGGCGCGGCTTTCCCGGGTATTGCAAGCGGCCTCGGTACGCTCTTTTATGCCGGTAGCTCATTCGGTACCGCCTACGACCAGTCCACGCCCAACGTCAGCACCAACGGCATCTCGACTGTTCAGTTCGACAAGATCCGCTACACCTCCAACCTGTTCAGCGACAAGTTCCGGATCTTCTTCGGACCGCGCATCGATATCTTCGAATTCATCGACACCAACAGCTTCGCCAACAACGAAGAAGTTGACTTCTCGAGCGGCTTCTTGATCAACAACCCGCTCACGACCTTCATCTTCACGGGCGCAGGCGGCGGTTTAGACTTCCAACTCAATGACTTCATCGGCATCCGCGGTATCTATATCGCGGCTAACCCCGGTGCTGCCGTGGGTAATCCACTTGTTAACTCAAACGCCTTCGGTGTACCCTTCGGAGCCTTCGGAGCCGGCGGCATCGTTGGCGGGCAATCCATCGTCTCGGGCGAACTTGAGATCAATCCCCTCAAGACTGCCTCGATCAAGTTCACGTACTCCAACTTCACCGAGCAAGGCGGAGTGTTAGGCTTCCTGGTTCCGGGCAACATTACCAATGCCGTGACCAACGCCTACGGTGTGAACGCCGAGTGGGCTATCTTCCCGGGCTTTGCTATCTTTGGCCGTTACGGTCTAGGTACGAGCAACGTCAACGTCGTTGCGGGTACCGCTTCCTACGCACCGATCAGCACTACTACCTGGCAGGCAGGTCTTGCCCTACCCGACTTCTTGATCCCGGGTAGTACGCTCGCGGCGGCATACGGCCAGCCCATCCGCACCAACGTAGGCTCGGCAGTAGTACCTGGTGGTGCAACGGTAAGCCTGGTTCCCAGCGGAACTGAAGGCAATATCGAGGTGTTCTACCGTATTCAGGTGAGTGACCGTCTGAGTATCACCCCAGACGTTCAGTTCATCCTCCAGCCGGTCAACTCCGTCAACAGCAATGGCCTGACCATTGGTACCCTGCGGGCAGTGTTCACCTTCTAACTGAAAGCATGCAAAAAATAGTACGCCTGGCCTCGGCCGGGCGTATTTTTGTGAGTCTGCACTTATGCTGGGAGCAGGTTTTAGGCTGAGCATCAATGGCCTCTTTAGAAGATCGGATCATTCAACAGCTGCTTAACGATCTACAAAGCACCGACCCATCCATACGTCAAAACGCGACCCAAAACCTCTGGGAACGCTGGTTCAACGAAAAGGGCACAGAGGCCCGAACAGCACTTATGCAGGCTACGCGCCTGATGGAGAGAGGCGAATTCATCCGGGCCGAGGGACAGGTAAACCGCCTGCTTGACACCTACCCTGACTTTGCCGAGGCATTCAACAAACGCGCTACCATCCGCTATCTAATGGGCGATTTCACGGAGGCTGCCGCCGACTGTGAGCAGGTCATTACCCTCAAGCCCTACCACTTTGGGGCTCTGCACGGTTTGGGTCTGTGCCGTATGCAACTGGGCGAGTATCCTGCCGCTCTCGCGGCTCTGCGCCGGGCTGTCGTGGTCCAGCCTCACGCCCTTGTCAACCAGCAACTGATCGCCGAGTGCCTGACCCACTTGAGTTAGCGAGGCCGTTACGTTTTGATCCCCGGCTGGTATATTAAGAAGTATGACAGAACCATTCTCGCCCCCAGACCCGAGTGAGCTCGATTTCCCCAACTCCAAGCGCATCCTGTCCGGTATAGGCTGGGGAATTTTGTGGGGCGGCGGGATTGC
>JACMIX010000433.1 GCA_014380935.1 Gloeobacterales cyanobacterium ES-bin-141
AGCCGAACAAGAACGTGAACAATTGTTGCTGCAAGAACAATCCGCTAGAGCAGAAGCCGATCGAGCCAATCGGGCCAAAGATGAGTTTCTTGCCATGCTTTCCCACGAGTTGAGAACACCACTCAATCCCATCCTGGGTTGGGCACAGTTGCTACAAAGGCGTAAATTTGATCAAACTGAAGCGATGCAAGCCCTCGCCACTATCGAGCGCAATGTCAAACTGCAGGAGAGACTGATTGATGAAATGCTCGATATTGCCAAAATTGCGCGCGGCAAGCTCCACATAGATTTGGCTTCTGTCGATTTAGTGTTTGTGATCGAGTCGGCCCTCGATACTGTCAGGTCAGCGGCCGTCGCCAAATCAATCCTGATTTACTCAGAGTTGCCTCACATTGGTCGCGTTTTGGGTGATTCGGTGCGATTACAGCAAATCGTTTGGAACCTGCTTTCTAACGCAGTCAAATTTACCCCCAATCATGGACGGGTGGATATTCGACTGGAGCAAGTCGGTCACCAGTTACAAATTACAGTCACCGATACGGGCAAAGGTATCAACCCTGCCTTCCTGCCGCATATCTTCGAGGCATTCCGTCAAGAAGACGCGTCAACTACTCGAAAGCACGGTGGCTTGGGGTTGGGATTAGCGATTGTTCGCACGCTGGTTGAAGCCCATGAAGGTACTATCTCTGCTGAAAGCAAAGGTGACGCACAAGGAGCGATGTTCACAGTTCGCTTGCCCTTGCTAGATGCCGAGCAAGAGAGGGGCCAGCCAGAGTGTTTACCGAAACCGGAGCCGCAACTGACGGGGATTCGAGTGCTCATCATCGAAGATGATCTAGATCACCGCGAATTACTGTCAGCATTACTAACCAAATATGGTGCAGAAGCCGTGTCCGTGTCCTCTGCTGCTGAAGCTTTAGACTGCATTCAAGCTTTTCAACTCGATGTTCTGGTCAGCGACATTGGGATGCCGGAGATGGATGGCTATACCTTCCTGGAGCAGGTTCGATCCCTTCCACCTGATAAAGGTGGACAAATTCCGGCGATTGCATTGAGTGGCTATGTCAGAGAAGAGGATATCCAGCGAGCTTTAAGCTGTGGCTATCAGCAGCACGTCAACAAGCCCGTCAGGATAGATCAGTTGGTTGAAGCCATACACGCACAAACACATACCGACGCTCCTCTGCCTGAGTAACTTTGCCATGGCGACCAGTGGTCTCACACAAAATCTTAGAACCTCGACACCTGATTCGGGTCTTTGCGAAAGCTCTCGTCTTCCTTGCATCTGATGACAGCAGCTTTGTAAACGGCATCGAACTTTTTGTCGACGGCGGCATGGCATAAATTTAGAGGGCCAGTTCAACTGGGCGCCGTCCGTGACCATCGCGCTCGCGAACGTGTAGAGTGCTGAACTGACAGACCGTATTCAGTTGCGGCAGCAGGCAGTAGCATATCTATTCGATACAGGCGCCTTCGATCTCGCCTGGATTCCCTTCTCAGTTTTTGCGACAAAGCCCTCAGATCAGTCCCGCGATCACATTAACGCTCATCGCCACGATCACCGTATTGAAGACGAACGACAGGACGCTGTGCGTCAACGACAACCGGCGCATCGACCGCGATGTCACTCGCACGTCGGACACTTGCGAGGTCATGCCGATTACAAACGCGAAGTAGGCGAAGTCCCAGTAGTCGGGGTCGTCTTCGTCAGGGAAGTCCAGCCCACCCGGAGTCTTTGCGGTCGGGAGGGCGTATTCGTCGGTGTAGAAACGGTGGGCGTAGTGCAGAGCGAACGCCGTATGCATCAGGAGCCAGGAGCCGGCGATGGCCAGGACCGCGAGGCCCACTTGGAATTCGACCGAACCCGCCGGCTTCAAGCTGGACATGGCATTGGGCAGGAGGTAGGTGATGGCGAGCAGGCTGACGCAGGCACCAACGACCAGGGTGACGAAAAAAGTCGGACCGGCGACGTCTTCGCTCTGGACGGACTGGCGCATTTCTTTGGGGAGTTTGCTCGCCATTGCCCGCCAACTGACGCCCAAAAACACCCCCAGCCCCAAAATCCAACCGCCCAGGATGCGTGTCTGCCAGCGGATGGGTTCGGGCAGGATGACCGCCAGGGCCACCGCCAGAGACGCGCACAGGAGCAACCGGTTCCAGGCTTTGGGCTTGTGCAGCATAACCAAAACTCATCCGACTCACGGATCTTGGTGATGCAATTGCCTGAATCCTAGCCCTTCTGGCTGTCGCCGGGGAAAGAAGGAGGTCACCAATTTTCGGGGGTGCGGCAATTTCTGGACGGGCGAGCCGGACAGCTCATGGAGATCTACCGACTCAAAATGTAGCGTCAGTCTGCCAGAGGACTTTGCCGTCGTCGACGTCGACCTTGATCTCCTGATCGCCGATTTCGACGGAGTAGACGTGTTCTCGCTATGACTGGCTGCAATGGTGCGGCCAGTCTGCAACCTCACGCTACGGATATGTGGAGAAGAATTGGTGAACGAAACCAGGTGGCGTGGAATCCAGACGGGGAAAAGCTCACTAGTCCTGATGCTTTGCCTGCCAAAGTCTCAGCGTCAGGATACAGGCGATAAGCCACACCGAGCCCGCCATATAGCCACCGATTACATCGGTCGGCCAATGCACCCCCAGGTAGAGGCGGCTCAATCCAATCGCCAGGATGAGCAGAGTGGTCGGGAAGATTATCAGGCCCCTTCGTCCTGGTCGCACCCGGACGGCAAGCAGATACCCAATAAAACCGTAGATCACCAGTGCTCCCGTCGCATGACCGCTTGGGAAGCTGTAGAAATTCACCTCGACGCTTCGCTCCCACAGTTGCGGGCGGGCGCGGGCGAAGACGCTCTTGAGCAGGTAGTTGAGACCTGTTGCACCCAGGGCCGAGATAGGTAAGGCGATCCCTTCTGCCACCTGCCGCTGCACCAGGAGAATGACTCCGATCAGTACCGTGACTGCGATAAGCAGAGCGGGCTCCCCCAGAAAAGTGACTCCCTTCGCTAGCAGGTCCAGGGCGGGAGTGTGGAGTGTGCGCAGCGCATAGAGGATGGTCGCATCGAAGGCCTCCGTTTCTTGTTCGAGCACTTCACTTGCCAGTTTGCTGAAGCCCCATAAGGTCAGGGCCGCAAACCCCAACCCGACAATCGGCAAAGTCGTGAGCACCGGTCCGAACCCACGCCTTTCAAGCCACGCAAAGCCGCGCCGCAGTCTGTGGGGCAGTTGGCCATCGCCTCGGGTCATTCTCTACCAACAACGAGTTGGCGCACTCCCTGCACCAGGTCCGCTTTCTCAGCCGGGTCCTGTAGGGCAAATCGCTCGTAGTCGTGGTCTTGGCCGTTGAGGACGACCGACTCTATTCCCTGCTCAACCCGGAGCGGCGGGGGTGCCGCTTCCACCCGCTGGGTATAGACGATCGAGGGGAGCGGTAGCAGGCAGAGGCAAAAGAGCAACAGGACTTTGCAAATTTTTCTTGGGGACACTAAGCTCTTCCAATCGGCATGACTGGCTCAAGGCTAGGCCCTCCTGGAGAAGAACTGGTGAATTCGCTTCGCCTCTAGAGCAACCAAGCCGATCCCGTCGGTTCTCTTGGGCGTGTGCTCGAGTTAACGGTTTTTTTCATTTGGGTGACGTTGCCTGGTCTTGCTGTCACCAGGAAAGAGCTGGTTAATCAGCTTCAACGCAAACAGTGTGACCGTGAACACCACAATCGGCGGGAGGATCCAACTGATGCCTGCGTAAGCTGCGGAGGAAAAAGTGTGCATCTCTTCGGTTGAAGGTCTGGCCAGGCGAGCAGTCGATGCCCGGCCGCTTTCGATTAAACCTAGTGCCCAGAGACGACATTCCGATGACAGCAGTGCGAAACCTTTGTCATGCCCGGAGTCGGGGTGCGTAGGGCAGGGTGAGCCAGAAGGTACTGCCGACGCCCGGCTTGCTCTCGACGGCAACCTCGCCACTGTGAAGTTCGACGATGCGCTTGACGATGGTAAGCCCGATGCCGCTGCCACCGGAGGCCCGCGAGCGCGAGGGATCAGCTCGCCAGAAACGCTCGAAGACGTGGGGCAGGTGGTCAGCTGCGATGCCAGAACCGGTGTCGCGCACGGCAATCTGCAACCGGTCCTCCTGGCATGTGCAATAGATGGAGATCTGGTTGCCAGGGGGGGTGTGGTGGACAGCGTTGCCGACCAGGTTGGTGAGCACCTGAACGATCCGGTCAGGGTCGGCCCAGACTGCTGGGGCGGTCTCGGAGATCTGGTTTTCGATGAACGGTCCATCTTCCGGAATCTGATCGCCAAACTTCTGAATTACTTCGCTAACAAGGGCGTGCATCTCGATAGCTGAATATTCAAGGTGCAACGAGCCCGCTTCCACCCGCGACAGTTCACCAAGGTCTGCAACCAGGCGGCGCAGGCGATTCACTTCGCGGCCGAGGCGCTCAAACAGGAACGGTTCAGCGGCAATCGAGGCATCGCTCAGCCCTTCAAGATAGCCTCCAAGAACGGTAAGCGGCGTGCGCAGCTCGTGGCTGAGGTCGCCGAGCAACTCGGTACGGCGGCGTTCGACATCCGCCAGGCTCTCGGCCATCTGGTTAAAAGAATCAGCCAGCCGGTCGAGTTCGGGGATACCGACTCTCGGCGCTCGCTCGTCAAAACGGCCCCTGGCAAAGCGAACGGTCACCTCGCCGATGCGGCGAACCGGGTCGAGAATGCGCCGGCTGACATAGAGACTCAGACTACCGGCCACCAGCAGTCCGACGATCAGAGCGCAGGCCGCTCCCATCATCCAGGCAAATTCAAAGCCGGCTTCAAGGTCGCGGCGTACAACGCTGAGGTCTACTCCAGTGCGGGCCAGCTCGTCGAGATGGGCGGCAAAGAAGACCGGAGCTGCTGCCCAGCCGACCACGAAGAAGACCGTGAGGCAGACCATCATGACCAGCCCGAAGGCCACGAGTAACCGCACCTGCAGGTTGAGGTTGTCGATTTTAGCCACAAACATCCTCGAACTTATAGCCCACACCGATCACGGTCTTGAGGTAAGTGGGTTGGGCCGGATCGGGTTCAATTTTTTTGCGCAGGCGG
>JACMIX010000434.1 GCA_014380935.1 Gloeobacterales cyanobacterium ES-bin-141
AACTGACCCAGAACAGGCGGTAGTCGCGGTATTTTAATGCACCCAGGTGATCAAATAGGCCGGGTGTCTTAACATCCTGGGAGGTGAGCGAGATACCCGACGAAATACTACGCATGCTACTTTTAAATCAATATATATGTAGTCAGCTTAACACTTAGAATTTTACACTTCGCAGCACAGATCTTTATCCCTCCGAAGAATACTGAGAATCCTCTCATTTGCCACCAGTGCCGGTGCGGGCCGGATAAACTGCTCATGTACTGCGCCTGTCTTGAGTTTGTGGATAAGGGTACGTTAGTAGAGTTTCGGCTGCACGGCGACCGCCAGTTGGGAGTCGTCAACGGTCCGGAGGGCAAGAAGAACTGGAATCTTCTGACCCGGACAGGCAATGTTCAGACTGTTCATCCGCGCCAGATCACCTACACCATTTCCGGTGGGCCTTACCGCACCACTGACATTCCGACTTTTGCGGAACAGGTAAACGGCTACCTCGTTCAAGCAGACCTCGAAGTTGCGTGGGAGCTCTTCAGCGAGGCGAGCGCACCCGTCACTCCCCAGGATCTTGCCCAGTTACTGTTCGAGAGCATTCAGCCGGCCGCCTGCTACGCCGCCTACAGTTTGCTAGCCGAGGACCGGCTTTACTTCAAGCAGAAAGGGGACGCCTATGAACCACGCCCCCGCGTCCAGGTTGAAGAAATCCGGCACCAGCTGGACATCGAGCACCGCAGGCACCAGGAACAGATTGGCTTTTTGAGCAGAGTCCGCAGTGTACTCACGGGCGGGGATGTTGTTTGGGAAAGTATAGATCGCCCGCGTCTTGAGGCGCTCGAGCGCTATGCCCTCTGGGGAGAGGCCGCATCGGACCGGGCCGTGGCACAGGACCTCCTGGGTCAATTGGGCAATTATGCTCGCACAGACGATGCCGCTGCATTGCTCGTCTCTCTAAGGCTGTGGTCTGCGCACGAGAATCTGGCCTTGCGCCGCTCGGGCATCCCGACTGCTTTCCCCGAGTCGGTACTCGCGGCTGCCCGCCACATCCTGAGTGATCCTCCGGATGATCCGGTGGCGCGGCGCGATTTCGGACGCCTGGCCGCCTACACGATCGACGACGAGTCAACCCGCGAGATCGACGATGGGATTAGCCTCGAACCTCTGGACGGGGGAGCGAAACTCTGGATCCACATTGCCGACCCGACACGCTGGGTACGGCCGGGCGACACGCTCGATATCGAGGCACGCCGCCGCGCCACCAGCGTGTACCTGCCCACGGGTGCCATCCCCATGTTTCCACCGGAGCTTGCAACCGGGCCAATGAGCTTGCTTGCCGGTCAGGTCAACTGTGCTTTGAGTTTCGGGGTTGTGCTCGCAGAGGACGGAGCCGTCGAGAGCTTCGAAGTCACCCCTGCTCTGGTACGGACCGTGTACCGGGTAACCTATGAAGAGGCAGACCCCCTGATTGCCAGCGGCGAAGAGCCAACACTCGCGCACTTGTATACCATTGCCCAGACCCGGCGGGCCTACCGCCATACCCGGGGAGCGGTGACCATCGAACTGCCCGAGGCGGTAGTCAAAGTCGCAGGCGAAAACATCGACCTGGAAATCCTCGGCGATTCCGCTTCGCGGGTCCTGGTCGCGGAAATGATGATCCTGGTCGGGGAGTTGAGTGCCCGGCTCGCCATCGAGGCAGAGATTCCAATTCCCTTTCGCTCCCAGGCTCCCCCGGACTTACCCGCGCCCGAGGAGTTGTTGCGCCTTCCGGCAGGACCTGCACGGGAGTTTGCGATTTGCCGGTGCATGCAGCGCGGTGAGATGAGCGTTCGTCCCGGTCGCCACGGGGGCCTCGGGCTCGATGCCTATGCCCAGGCAACCTCCCCCATTCGCCGCTACAGCGATTTACTAGTTCACTTTCAGTTCAAGGCCCATCTGAGCGGTGCATCGTTGCCGCTCAGCCAGGACGAACTCAAAGATGTCCTCGCCATGGTTGAGCCCGCCACCTACGAAGCTACCCAGATCGAACGGCAGTCCAACCGCTACTGGATCTACGAGTACCTGCGACGCCACCGCACCGAGATCCAGCCCGCTCTCATCCTGGACTGGATGGGTGGTGACCAGCAACGCGCCCTCGTGCTGCTCGAGAACGTCGGCCTGCGCCTACCGGTACGCTTTGACCGACCGGTCGCCAAGGGTGAGATGGTTGAGCTTGCCATCTCACACGTCGATCCAAGACAGGATCTGTTGACGCTTAAGGAAGTCCGCAACTGAGGACACGAAGGTTGCTGTGCGAATGCGCAGGCAAAGGTATGCCCCGGTAAGACATCTGAAAGCAGGCGCACTTTGTTACATTGTAAAGCTCGAAACCCTTGCCCTGAGAGGGTTTCAGAAATGTTCACTCATGAACCGTTTCGTTCTTTTGCATCGACATGGTACCTGTCTACCGTCACCCAAACAACGGTGGGTCTTGAACATCGGTGAGTATTGATTTGCATAGCCTTGACTCAGACTCGGGCAGAGCCATCCCTGCCGAGGGCAATCGTAATCGAACCAACCACAACCAGGAGCACGCCTATAAAACCTAAGAAAGTAATCCGTTCAGGCGTCACCACGGCAGGCCACAACAGCGATAAAACCACGGCCAGAGCGAGCGTCACCATCGGGGTGAGGGTCAGAACGGCGCTAACGCGGGAGGCTTCCCAGTGCTCAAGCGCCTCGGCGAAAGCGCCGTAGGCAAGCACGGTATTCAAGGCACAAAACAGCAGTACCCCGCCGTGCCACAAGTCAAGGGTGAGCAACCGGGCAGGCTGGATGGTCGGGCTTAGCAGCAAAACGCAACCCCCGTAGACAACCAGCATGACGTTGGTCGAGGGCAGTGTCTTGAGTAGTTGCTTTTGGGCAAGTGCATAGCCTGCCCAGGTAGCAGCCGCAATCACCATGACACCGCTGCCGAACAAGTATTGGGAAGGTGCGGTTACGAGCGTTTGCAGTTGCTCGATAAAAAAGAGGCCAAACCCGAGGCCGAGTATCCCAAGGCCTGCCCATTGCTGCCGGGTATAGCGCTCCTTAAAGACAACCAGGGCACCGAGACCCAACAGGACCGGGGCAAGTTGGATGAGGACTTGGGCATTGGCCGCCGAGGTCTCAGCCAGCCCCTGCAAAAACAGCAGATAATGAACAGCGAGAAAAACAGCGGCACCCAGTAGCAAATTCCAGGGGGTCGCAAGCAGAGTCTTCAGTTTTGGCAGTTTTCCCCTGAAGCTGAGATAGACAAACAGCAGACCGAACGCGACTAGAAAGCGGAACCAGCTCAGGGTGTAGACATCGAGAACTTCGAGCACCACGCTCAGCGCGACAGGAAGCACCCCCCACATCAAAGTCGTAAAGAGTGACAATGCCAATCCCAGTCGCCAGCGACCGGAACTCTGGTGGAGGGATGTCGTGATAGAGGTATCCGCAACGCAGCTTCTTCAGTGTAGTAGTGCTGGAGGTAGTGAAGATGTGCACCCTGATCACCTCGGATGCTTCCCGGGATAGAAATTTGCCCCCTCTACTTTCAGTCGTGCCCGGTGACTTGGTAGCCTGGAGTTATGGACCTGCGACGCAACTCCGACTCCAAACCCACTCCCGTCTACCCGACCGACCGCGAGTCGCTCGAACGTGACTGCACGCTCGAATTCGTGATTGCAAGCGGACCCGGTGGGCAACACCGCAACAAGACCGAGAGTGGTGTGCGCCTGACTCACCGCCCGAGCGGCACAGTCGTGATGGCTACCGAACGCCGTTCCCAGCACCAGAACCGGGAAGTGGCTTACGAGCGGATAGCCGAGCGCCTGACCCAGATGCAGCAGGTCCGCGCACCGCGCAAGGCAACCCGTCTCCCGAGGTCCGTCAAAGTGCGCGGCCTCGAGGCCAAGAAGCGCCGGGGAGAAATCAAGCAGGCTCGTACGCGCCGGGACTGGTCGGACGAATAGCGATTAGCGTTTGAAAAGCAGGGCGTCGATGCTGAAGCGTCCCGGACCTACAAGCATAAAAGCAAAGGCGATTGAGCCGTAGAGCAAGGCCAGTTCCTGCTCCGAGAAAGGGCTACCCCCGTGTAAGCTGAAAGCGGCTACCAGCATAGTAAAGAGAATGAGCGCCGCCGCCGGTCTGGTGAAGAGTCCGATAACCAGCAACGCTCCCCCGACCAGTTCGGTCAAACCTGCACTCCAGGCGAACAACTCCGGTAACGGAAAGCCAAGCCCCGCAACGGTCTCAACCAGTTTTGCGGACGGGGGGACCTTAGAGATGCCGTGGGTGGTCATGGCAAAGCCCGCGAAAACGCGCAGCAGCAGTAGGCCGATATCTGCAAAGGGCGATGCGCCGCCCGACCCGCCAAATAAAAGTGACCCTAATTTGTTCATAAATCTCTCCTGCTTTGCTCGTATCCTGGCAGAAAGCATCAGGAGTTGACACCCAATGCGGGCAGGCATAGTTCAGACAGCCTGTTGTA
>JACMIX010000435.1 GCA_014380935.1 Gloeobacterales cyanobacterium ES-bin-141
AGAGGATGAAATTGACGATAAAGATAGACAGCAGGGCGACTACGACCGCCTGGGTAGTGGCGCGTCCGACACCCCTGGCGCCACCGCTCGTCTCGAGGCCCCAGTTGGAGCCGATGAGCGCGATGAGGACCCCGAAGACGGCTGCCTTGATGAGTCCACTGATCAGATCCCAGGCTACCGGGATACGCTGGGCCGAGTCGAGGTAAATAGCCGGGGTCAGGTCGTAAACCTGGGTAGTAATGAATAGCCCGCCCGCGATACCGGTGATGTCGGCGATGACCGTGAGCACCGGCAGCATCAGCAAGCAGGCAATCACCCTGGGGACGACCAGGTAATCGATAATGTCCGTGCGCAGGACCTGGAGGGCATCGATCTGCTCGGTGACCCGCATGGTGCCCAGTTCGGCCGCAAAAGCCGACCCAACTCGCCCGGCGATGATGACAGCCGTGAGGACCGGGGCGAGTTCACGCATCAGGGCAATGGCAAGCGTCCCGCCGATGGCCGAGGCAGCACCGAAGGTCAGGAACTCACGGGTGACCTGGATGGTAAAGACCATCCCGATGGTTATAGCGGTGATGACGGCGACCAGCACCGATTCGGTACCCACCACGGCCAGTTGTTCGACAGTATTACGCCAGTGAATACGCCCCCGGATCAGATGCAAGACAACCTGACCGGCCAGGAGCACTACCAACCACAACTTCTGAAGGGATTCCATCGATTTGTCAGCCTCCACTGCCAAGGGCAAGGCCAGTCACAAGCATGCCAATGACCAGAAACGGCTGGGAGCTCGCCTGGTACTTGACGTCGTTGGCAATCGGGTCTGCGAGCAACTGCCGCTGGAAGAACACCTGCGGCAGAATGAGCGCCCCGAGAATACCCGCGTAGGCCCATTTGCCCGACCAGAGCAAGTACGCAAGAACACCGACTTGAAAGACATCGATCATCAATACGCAGATCCAGGCTGCTCCATTAATACCGAACTGAACGGGTAAGGACTTGAGTCCCAATCTGCGGTCACCTTCAACACTCTTAAAGTCATTGACGATAGCAATGCCCAGGCCGGCAAAAGAATAAAAGAGCGTCAGCACCACAATGGTTGGGGTGAGCGTTCCAAACAGAGCATGTCCGGCACACCAGGGTAATGCGATGTAACTTGCCCCCAGGGCATAGTTGCCCAGCCAGCCGTTCTGCTTGAGTTTGAGAGGAGGTGCCGAGTAGATGTACGCGAGAAAGACGCCCACCAGGGCAATCAAGGTTACAACCGACTGGGTATGCTGGGTGGGGAAGGCTTGAGCGGCCCACAAATCGAGCAGAACTGCCAGTCCCAGACCCGCGACGAGCAGCACTACAACCTGTGCTTGAACCTGTCCGAGCGAGATGGCCCCGGAGGGAATGGGCCGGTCGGGTTCGTTGATGGCATCGATCTCACGATCGTAGTAGTCGTTGATGGTCTGGGTAAACCCGGCCAGGAGCGGTCCGCTCAAAACCATGCACGAGACCGCTGCAAGTACGTGCGGCACAGACCAGACAAAGTTACCCGAGGAAGCCGCACCGCAAACGACACCCCACATCAATGGAATCCAGGTCACCGGCTTCATGAGCTGGAGCCGTAACCTCCACAAGGGCCGTTTGCCCGCGCCCGCTCCGCGAATGCCGAGCAGTTGTCTGACATTGCTTTTGTCCCGGTCCGGAATATTTGCCATTGAGGAGCGCCCGTATCGCGTGAAGAACCCTTCGGTTTTATATTACTCGGCGTCCGGAGGTTTGCCTGAACGCCTTCAAGGCCGTTTCTTCTGGCTATGATGAGTGGGTGATCCCAACCACCTAGGCAAGAAATTCTCCATGGCCCGAGCCAAACTGAGCGAGCAAGAAAAGCAAGAGATTGTCCAGTTGTACCGTCAGACCGACGTCTCAACTCCCAAGCTCGCCAATCGTTTCGGTGTGAGTGCGAGCACCATTACCCGGATTCTCAAAGCAGAGTTGTCGGATTCCGACTACCTGACCCTGACAGCGGCCAAGCGTAGCGGCAGATCAATCCTGGGCATAGAAGGCAACTTGCTGTTTCAGACCGAGGAGGTGCCTGAGCTCCAGTCTGAGCTGGTGGAAACCGTTGATGAGGAAGTTCTTTTACCAGGCGAGCCGATACTTGTTTGGGGAGAACCCACAGTAGACGTGACGGCTGTCGAACCGGAAGTAGAGCCAGTTACAATTGCTGCCCCACAAGAGCAACTACCGGATGTCGCACAAATAGCGCAACCGGAAGCTCAGGTGTTAGAGGAGCTTCCAGCTGGTGTGGAAGAGCCCGTGCAGGCTGTGGTTGAACCGCAGGCCCCACCCCCGGTTGTACCGGAGATGATTGCCGAACAGTTGAAGGCACAAATGCCTGATGTGCTCACAACTACTCCTGCCCTGCCCGATGACCCTGAGAAAGCAGGTAGACTTCGCCGCCGCCGCCGCGTCGTCGAGGCAACCCCAGAGCCAGTTATCGTTATCGAGGCAACCCCAGAGCCGATTATCGAGGCAACCCCGGAGCCAGTTACCGAGGTTAGCCCAGAAACGGTTATGGAGGTTCAGCCTGTCGTCGAGCCTGATGTGGCCCCGGTGGCGGAGGTCGCGGTCGAGCCGCCACAGCCTTCACAGGTCCAACCAGAATTTCTCCCGGCAAAAACCGGACCGAGAAAAAATGTGAAGACCCGACTCGAGCCCCCGGCTGAGGAGAGTACGCCCTTACCGGTCGAACGGCTCGCCGCACCGTACGCCGAACTCGAAGCGGAATTTGCTACACCTGATCCTTACGCGGCTGACGAAGAAGCAGAAGAAGACTTTGAAGACGAAGATTTCGAAGAGGACTTTGAGGACGGCATCCCACTTGAGGAGCCTATTTCCACCGAGCCCACTCCACCCATCGAGGTCCTGCCCTTCACTGCCTCCGGGGTACCGCGCATTTGCTGGATTCTGGTGGACAGGGCTTCTGAGCTGATGACGCGACCCCTGCGCGAGTTCAACATCGGCACGATCCCCGATACCGAGCAGGAGGAAGTCACTCTGCCGGTTTACGAAAACCATCGCGTCGCCCGCCGCTACTCCAACCATTACCAGCGACCACTGCGGCTGCCGGGCTATTTACTCGATTTCACTCGCTCTTACCTTCTGCGTAAGGGGATTACCCGATTACTGGTGGGCAAACAAGTCTACTCACTCAGCTACGCCCAGGGCGAGGCCGGTGATGTGCTTGTGGACGAACCCATCGAGACGGGTGCCCCCGACACCCTGTAGGCGATCCCATGACAACGACCCATCCCGTTCAAATCGAGCCCCTGTGCATTGGCGGACGGACCTTTCGTTCGCGCCTGATGACCGGAAGCGGCAAATACCGTGACTTTGACCAGATGCGCCGTGCCATTGCCGCCTCGGGCTCTGAAATCATCACAGTCGCAGTTCGCCGCGTTCAGCTCGGCCAACCTGGGCACGCGGGCCTCGGTGAAGCTCTTGACTGGTCCAAACTCTGGATGCTGCCCAACACCGCTGGCTGTACCAATGCCGAGGAGGCAGTCCGGGCCGCGAGGATGGGCCGGGAACTTGCCAAGGTACTTGGACAAGAAGACAACAACTGGGTCAAGCTCGAAGTCATTCCCGAGACCCGTTACCTGCTGCCTGATCCAATTGGGACCTGTGAGGCTGCCGAGGTGCTGATCAAAGAAGGCTTCACCGTCCTACCCTACATCAACGCCGACTTTCACCTGGCCCGCCGCCTCTGGGAAATGGGCTGCGCAACGGTCATGCCGCTCGGCTCCCCGATTGGTTCGGGTCAGGGTCTTCAAAATGCGGCGGCCATCCAGCTGATCATCAACGAGTCACCGGTGCCGGTCGTCGTCGATGCGGGCATTCGCCTGCCCTCCGAGGCATGTCGGGCCATGGAGATGGGGGCGGACGCCCTGCTCATCAACACGGCGATTGCCCAGGCAGACAACCCCGAGCAGATGGGCAGGGCCATGGGTAAGGCGACGGAGGCAGGTCGCCTCGCCTACCTCGCGGGTGCCATCCCCATCAAGCGCTACGCGAGTCCCAGTTCTCCGACGACCGGCCTGGTCGGCAGTCAGCCCACCGGGACCTGATAGCTGCCCACGGCGATACCATGGTGGAGCGGCGTTTTGGGAAGCAATGATGGCGGCAGGCGAGACACTTTTCAACCGATTTATCGGACCCCTCCTCGGACAGTTCTTCAACGAGGAAGAAATCAAGCGGCCTTACCGGGGACTTGATTGGGAAGTCGCCACAAAAGCCATCAAGCGCGACGGGCTGGTTTATCCCGAGTATTATCTCAGCGCCAACTACCACGGTATTCGCGGCGGCTACATGAGCGCGGACGCGGCTATGACCTATGACCCGGTTACCCAGTACGCCCTGTTTCCGCACGAAAATCTCGTTCGCGACTGCCTTGTCCGATCTGTACGCACCTGTCCTCGCCGCATTCTCGACCTCGGTTGCGGCACTGGTTCGACCACGTTGCTGCTAAAGCGGGCTTTTCCCGACGCGCAAGTGGTTGGGCTCGACCTGTCGCCTTACATGCTGGTAGCAGCCGGGCTCAAGGCACAGCGGCAAAATCTGGACGTCGTCTTCTGCCACGGCGATGCCGGGGAGACAGGCTTTGCACCCCGTAGCTTTGACCTTGTTACAGCCAGCCTGCTCTTCCACGAGACTCCTGCGGTGTTTACTCGTCAGGTCCTGCGCGAAATGCACCGTCTGCTCCCGCCGGGTGGGGAGTGCCTTATTCTCGACGGCAGCCAGCAGACCCTCAGCCGGAGCGAGTGGCTGATGAACATCTTTGAGGAACCGCACATCAAAGCCTACGCTGCGGGCAATCTGGATACCTGGATGGCCGAGTGCGGGCTTGGCGCCGTCGAGACCAGCGAGCACTGGTTCATCCATCAGGTATCGCGGGGTGTCAGACCCTTCGACTGCGCAGACCTTGAGGATGTGGGCTTTGCAGGGGCTGGTGCCTGATGTACCCTGGTCGGGTTGCTCCCGGTAGATTTAATGGATAACCTGCCTCCTTTCTTGCAGGCCATGCTGGCGGCGGATTTTTATCCCCACCCGGTTGGCGAAATTCACCTCTTGCAGACCCACGCCTCTTTCGTGGTCCTTACCGGGACGTACGCGTACAAGTTCAAAAAACCGGTGGACTTCGGTTTTCTGAACTATGCCACTCTCGAACGCCGCCGCCACTTCTGCACCGAAGAGCTACGCCTCAACCGCAGGCTGGCACCGGCGCTTTATCTGGAGGTGCAGGCCGTTGTCCGGGACGAAAGCTTCAGGCTTGCCGAGGCGGATGCCGAGGGAGCGATTGAGTATTGTGTGCGCATGCGCGAATTTGGCCAGGAACAGCTCTTGAGCCATCTATTCGAGCAGGGAGAGGTCACATTGGCGCTCATGGAGCGGCTTGGCAGGCGCATTGCCGAGTTTCACCGCGAGGCCCCGACGACACCCGCATTTGGATCGCCTGAACTCGTGCGGGCTCCTGTCGATGCGAACTACGACGCGACCGGTGTTTATGTCGGGACACTCCAGCAAGAGCACCAATACACCCAGACACGCGAATTTACCGACCGCTTCTTCCTGGCTCACGCGGCGCTGTTTGAGAAACGCCGCGAGCAAGGACGTATCCGTGAGTGCCACGGCGATCTGCACCTGGGCAATATCGCCCTGATCGACGGGGAGGTGACTATTTTTGACTGCATCGAGTTCAACGAGTCTTTTCGCTGCACGGACGTGATGGCGGAGATCGCGTTTTTGATCATGGACCTCGAGGCGCGTGCCCGACCCGACCTTGCCAACCGTGCTCTCAATACCTACCTGGAGGCTACCGGAGATTGGGAGGGAGTGACGTTGCTGCCTCTCTACTTGAGCTACCGGGCCTATGTGCGTGCCAAAGTCGGGGCACTGACCGCAGATGATCCGGGCGTGACACCCGAGGCGCGCGAGACGGCCATGGCCCTCGCTCGCGGTTACTTCCAGCAGGCCTGGCATTACACCCAGGTGGGCCAGACTCAACTTTTCATTCTGCACGGGGTATCCGGGTCGGGCAAAAGCACTGTCGCCCGCGAGGTCAGCCTGCACACACGCGCCATCCACCTGCGCTCGGACGCGGTACGCAAGCACCTGGCCGGTGTTGCACTGGATAGCAATCAGTCAGCGCCACCCGGTAGCGGCATCTACTCAGGCGGGATGACCGGGCAAACCTACGACCGTATGCTCGAACTGGCACGCCTAGCCCTCGCGGCAGGGTTCTCGGTAGTTCTCGATGCACGCTACCCGCTACGCGCTCAGCGTCAGGCGGCCCTCGCCCTTGCAGGCGCACTCGGTGTACCGGCCACGATCCTCGAGTGTATCTGCCCGCGCGAGGTCCTCGAAAAACGTCTGCGCGAACGCTCCCAGGATATCAGCGACGCCGACGCCGACCTGCTCGACCACCAGATAGCCGAAACCGAGCCCCTCGAGGCCGAGGAGCGCGAACGCACTCTATCTATCGACTCCCGGACAGGGTTGGAGACGCTTGCTCAATTAATGAACAACACCTAAAGAACTTGTTCTAGCTGCTCGAAGCTTGGTTCCAGAGCAGGCAGATGGTCTTATTGAGTGGCTGCGGCAGACTGGGCGAATCAAGTGATGAATCCAGGATGATGAGCCTGCGCTAGTCTGTGGTGGACGGTAAGCCCTCTGTCAGTAGAGCCGCACCCCTGGAGGTTCATGATGGCCATTGTGAAGCTTGTCGAGGTCCTGAGGCGTGACCTGGTGCAGTGGAATCTGTGGCGACGAGAGAATCCGCGAGAGCTTCTGCTGGATCTGGTCAGGGCAAACCTGATTGGAGCGAACCTGTGTGAAGCAGACCTGAGTGGGGCGAA
>JACMIX010000055.1 GCA_014380935.1 Gloeobacterales cyanobacterium ES-bin-141
GGGGTAGACATGGCCTGGCAACTCGCGGACGCGAAGAACAAATTGAGCGATTTGGTGGACCGCGCCTTGAGCGAAGGACCCCAAATCATCACCCGGCGCGGGCGAGAAGTGGTTGTCGTCCTTTCGCTTCGGGAGTATCGATCCCTGAAAGGGGAAAGGCCGAGCTTCAAAAGCTACCTGCGCCAGGCACCGTTCCCGGAGGAGCTAGAACTCGAGCGCGATCAAAGCTTTGCAAGGGACACTGAGCTTTGAAGGTCCTGCTCGACACCTGTGCCGTTTCCGACTACAACAAACCGCTCAAGTACCCGGCCCTGGTAGCGTTTGTCGATTCCTTGCCGGACGAAGCGCTGTTTGTGAGCGTCCTCACCCTTGGCGAGATCGTCAAAGGTATCGACATGCTTCCACAGGGACTGAAAAAAGATACTCTCCAGGCCTGGTACGCCGGACTGCTCGCTGCCTACTCCGATCGCATCCTCCCCGTTGACCCTGAGACGGCGGAAGTATGGGGAAGGATCACGTCCGCCTGCGCGGCTCGGAACCTCGACCTGCCCGCCGTGGACGGTCTCATTGCCGCTACCGCCCTCCAGCACGGACTCGCGGTGCTTACCCGCAACGAAAAGCATTTCCGCCAGACCGGGGCAGTCGTCGTGAATCCTTGGTCGGCTTAATTTGGAGGCAGGCGTACTTGGGCACAGCTTTGACAGACCTGACGCCTTGAGGTGAGCAGAATTATTCTCCTGGCGATGCACAGGGACCATTTTTAGCCAGACGTACATTCGTAGCGGGCTTCCACAACCATGTGGACATTGCCGCGTGGGTTGAAATCTCCCTTGATGGAAACGCGGGTCGGTTCGACAGCAGCCACAAAATCGTCGAGGATCAGGTTGATGACTTCTTCGTGCGAAATATATTTATCTCTATAGCTATTAATATAAAGTTTTATAGCTTTGAGCTCGACCACTTTCTGGTTAGGAACGTAGCTCAGATAGATCGTGGCAAAGTCGGGGTACCCAGAGAAGGGACACTTGCAGGTAAATTCGGGCAGCGTGATGTGAATGTCATAAGCCCGTCCGGGTCGGGGATTGGCAAAGGTAATGAGGTGGCCTTCCTCGATGGCTCGCTCTCCATACTTCGTCGTACTGGCAGCAGCGTTTACAGCAACAGAGTCTGTCATATGTACGGTATCCAAATTACAAATACGGTAGTTGTGCGTAAAGATCAACACAGTTGGCTAGCACCAACGGGCTTGATACTGTACCATGATATCCCGATACCGTGAGGAAACTTACCACAACAAGGTACGTAGGATGGGTACTTCACAAAATCAAACCTGAAGGCGAGCTTGGCATTTTCCACATTAGCGTGATTAGCTTCACGCTTTGCCAAAAAGTCTCGACAAAGTCACGGCATCTTTTCAGTTCGAAGCAGAGATAGGTATACCCGGAAACATTGGTTAGCTTCATACTTCTGCGACAGTAGAGGCGCTTAAAGCTGTTGAGACTCTATAGACTGACGTTTTAGTGCAATCTACCTTAAGCGTGATCTTTCAAAAGTTCTCTTGTATTTGAACGGGTGATTTAGCTTTATGGATCAAGATAATGTGCGTCGCCTCGCGGCTGTAGCTGTTGCTGCTCCTATCACTCAGGCACTCAACGACACGGGTTCCACCAAAAGACATGTATTGATTGTCGATGATGGTTCTGCCCTAACCCAAGCTTTGTTGCCCGCTTTGCACGCAGCTGGGATGCGTGTGCTCGTCTTTCAGTTCGAGCATTTAAGGCGTCCACTTCCGGTGCCGGTCATTTCCGTGGATTGGGAGGACATTTCCTCGATTGAGCAGGGTATTGCCCGTGTACGTCAGGTCGAGGGTGGTTGTAGAGGTGTGTTCTTCCTTCAGACGCCTGGCTTACCCTTCGGCGGACAGTGGCTGAGCGGAGCACTTGCAAGGCTGCGGGCTGCGATTGCCGTCGCACGCGGGGTTAGCCTTACAAACAGCGAGCCGCTGGAGTTTGTGCATTTTGTCACCGCTCAGGGTGGGCGTTTCGGCCTTGATTCGCAAGCCAGTGTCGATGCGCTCGCTCCCGGCCTGGAAGCACTAGCCCATCCGCTGCGGATGGAGATGCCAAAGACTTCCTTCCGCTCGATTGACCTAGACCCGGCCACATCGACCGCTGAGCGGGCCCAACAGTTGCTTGGCGAACTCGGCGAGGCAGACGAGCCTTTTCGCACGGCTTATGGCTGGAAAGGTGGCGAACGGGCCACTCTGAGTGTGCAGGAGACCGCACCGGGTAAAGCGGATCCCATTCTCGACGCGGACTCTGTCGTGGTGTTCGCAGGTGGTGCACGCGGGATCGGGGCGGTCTGTGCCCAACAACTCGCGGCGCGGCACCATTGCACGGTCATTTTGTTGGGCCGTACTCCCCTGGACGCTCAGGCGATGGAGTTGAGCCGCCTGAATAAGGCTGAGCGTCAGGTGCGAGGCGATGTTTTCATGCGCGAGTACAAGGTGTCGAATCCGGGTTGCCCACCGCGCGCACCGAGGGAAGCCTGGCGCAAAAAGTTACAGGCGGCCGAGACGGTTGACACGCTCGAGAGTATTCGTGCCCTGGGTGTCAGTGCTGAGTATTACGCCGTCGATGTACGGTCACGAGAGGATGTCAGCACTGTCTTCAGCGCGATTAAGCAACGTTGGGGGCGGTTGGATGTGGTAGTGCACGTGGCCGGTCTGGGCGGTGTGGAAACCGACCGAATGCTGGTGCGCAAGGAGTGGCCGACTATCGATCAGGTCATCGAGACCAAGGTGACTGGAGCAATTCATGTGCTTGAGGCAGCTGAGGAGGTTGGCACCAGGCTATTCGTCGGCTTTGGATCGATTGCAAGCCGCTTCGGTAACAGCGGCCAGGTCGATTACGCGAGCGCCAACGGGCTTTTGACCGGTATCGTTCGTGCCCACAACCGGCGAGGCGTCCTGCCCGAGGCGCGAGTAATCGCCTGGGGGGCATGGGATGGCGTGGGCATGGCAGTTGGTGGCCCGACCAAGGACATGTTGATCGCCCATGGTGTTCGCTTTATTACACCGCAGATGGGGGCTGAGTGTTTCCTGGCCGAGCTGACCGGGGTTGGTCCTGCTGCTCCTGCCGAGCTTTATATCAGTCCAAGCTGGACGGGCTTGACAGAATTGCTGGCCCGACAAGACACGGTACTCAGCCTGGGAGAGCCTGAGCCCGTTGCTCTCATGGGTGAGGTAGTGGAGCGACGTGACGGGGAGTACTTGCGTTCTGAACGACAGCTTGATCCCAGGGCGATTCCCTTTCTCGATCATCACCGCTACGACGGTACCGCCTGGGTTCCGGCGGTCATGGGCATGGAGGTCGCAGTTCAGGCCGCGGCCTGTCTCTTTCCTGGGCTGACGCCTTTTGCCCTACGGGATGTGGCGCTCAAAAAAGCCGTGCGCCTGGTCCGCGATGAACCGGTCCTGCTGATTGCCGAGGCCCGCTTCGAGCAATGCTCCACCGAAGAGACACTCGTCCAGGTCACGGTCTCGGCCCGGTACAAAGAGCGCACCTGGGTATTTGCCGAGATGCGCGTCGTCCTGGGTGCAGGTCAGTTCACCCATGGACTCGCAGATAGCGACCGCTACCACAGCCCGCTACCCATCGAACGTGAGCCGGGCAAGCTGATTCGTCAGAATCGTGCCGAGCTTTACCCATCCGACTGGTTGCGCTTTCAGATCAGCGGACCCACGTTTCAGGTCATCGAGCACATGGCCCTGAACTGTGAGGTTGGTCGCACCGAGGGCCGGATGGTCAGTACCGCGGATCTGAGCGGTTGCAATACGCCGATGACTTTCATCGATGGCGTCTTTCAGGCTTACGGGGTGACGCTGTGTACGATCTTGCAGGCGTGGGCCGGACCACCGCTTTATATTGGCGAGATCCGCTGGTTGCCGGGTGCAGCGCAGGTCCGCGAGACAACCTTCGCCATCCGCACAGACCTCCAGGACAAGGAGAACTTTCCAGTTATTCATGTGTTTGATCCCGAGGGGCAGTGCATTCTGCGTCTTCAACGGGCTGAGCAGGGCGGGACGAGCATCAAAGAGCTTACCCAGCAGGTCCGCAAAGCCGGGACCGCTGCCGAGCGAGACCATGATTCCATCGTTGCCACCCCTTATCTCGGGGCTGTGATCGAGCAGACAGCCGGGCATTTTCTCCGGGCCGAGGTAAGCCTTGACCCTAAAACAGAGATCCTGTTGCGCGATCATCAGTTCCATATTTTTGTTGTCGTCCCGGCGGTGTACTTCATGGAAGTGGCAGTCGAGGCGGCTGCCTTACTCCTCCCCCACACTCCTCCGTGTGAACTACGCGATTTTCGAGTTCACCAGATGCTCCACCTGCTCAAGGATCCCCAGACCCTTGTGACCGAGGCCCAGGTCATCGCCCCGGACCAGACGCGGATCAGGATGCTGTCGCGCCGGGGTGTCGAGACCAAGCTTCATGCCGAGGGGATCGTTGTACACGGTCAGACTCCGGCACTGAAGCGACTGCCGCCTCAGGTACTGGGTGATGTGCAGATCCGCAATACCGGGGGCCTGTATCCCCACCGATTCCCAAATGGGCCTGTCTTTCAGGTTATCGAGCAGATGGAGCTTGCCCGGAATTTCCGTTCGCGCTCCCAGTTGTGTCTGACAGGCTCTCCCCGTCCGGGTTGCATGCTGCCGGTCACCCTACTTGACGGGGCTTTTCAGGTGGATTCTGCTACCCGTAGCGGCTTCGACCAACCGAGCGGTTTACCCAAGACCTTTACAAGTTTGCGGTGGATGCCTGGTGTAACCAGCATGGAGCGCGTCGTCTGTTTATCTTCAACCGGGGACTCGACCACCGATAGCCCCGGTGAACTTTTCTTTGTCGATGGCGAGCAGATCCTGCTCCACATGACAGGCATCACTTTAACCCCCGTCCTTCCTTCCGTTGGTACCAGGAGTAGAACATGACTGCCTCCACAGACCCTCTGAATCCCGTCACTCCGGTCCTGCCGCCCCGCGATGGGCTTGCCATCATCGGTATGGACTGTCTTTTCCCGGATGCGATCGGCATTGACGCGTTCTGGCAGAACGTGCTTAACCGGCATTGTTCCATTGGCCCGATCAAAGACCGTTATCTACCTGTGTCGATCAGGGAGCAATACGGAAGCTGCCTGGGTGCTCTGATGCCAGATATGGCTATCAAGCCACAACAATTTCGTTTGCCACCCAACGTCACCCGCAACTTTGATCCGCGGGTCTTGCCGATGCTTGAAGTCGTTCGCCGTGTTCTCGATGCGAGCCCCGATGTCCGGCGCGACTCCATGCTCGCGGTTTTGTGTTGCCAGAAGATGTTTCCCAAAGAAGAAGCAAGCACCCTTGCCAATCGACGTCTCAAGACAGTAGCGCTACTCGACGAACTCAAGAGCTTGCAGGGCATGCCGCCCGAAGATGTCGATCGCATTCGAGCCGAGTTTGCCGAGGCGTACGACCAGTATTTTCCCAATCCCGGGTTTGAAGGTTTCCTCGCCGAATCCGCCAGCTTGATGACCTCGATTATCCCCAAGGCATTCAATGTGGGCGGTGGACATATTGCCATGGATGCCACCTGTGCCAGTGTAATTACAGCAATTCAGGTTGCCTGGGACGCGCTCTACTCGGGACACAACGACTCGGCCATCATTGCGGCAATGTCACCCGAGGCAGTTCCCTCACGGTTTGCACACTATGCCCAACTGGGCATTTTCACCCGTGACGCAGTCCTACCCTTTGACGAGGCGGCGAGTGGTTCGGCCCTTGGTGAGGGGATCGGTGTCATGCTCGTCAAGCGGTTGCAAGATGCCGAGGCAGCTGGGGACACTATTTACGGTGTCATCCGGGGGGTGGGCTTCAGCTCAGACCGGGGAGGCTCGGGTTTCGTCTCACCGCAACGTGACGGTCAGGTACGCGCCATCGAGGCCGCATACCGAATGGCGGGGATCGACCCACGGTTAGTGCGACTAGTGGAGGCTCACGCCACAGGCACCCCCAAAGGAGACATGACCGAGCTTGAGTCCCTGGAGGCTGTCCTCGGCAAACCGGCTGAGTATCCGGAAAAGGTCGTACTTGGTTCAGTCAAGGGAAATATCGGGCATCTACTTGCCGCTTCCGGAATGGCCGGGATCTTCAAAGTTTGCCGCTCCCTTGCGGAAGGGATTCTACCCCCAACCATTTTCCGCAACCTCAGACCGGAGCTGCGCGACGACAGCACCCGGTTTGAACTGCTTAAAGAGCCCCGACCATGGCTAGAAGAAGATAGTCGCCGTTTTGCGGCGGTTAGCTCCTTCGGATTCGGCGGCGTCAACGCTCACGCGATTCTAGAGGCTCATCCTTCGACCGCGAAGGGATTACGTTCCATGCAAGCAGCTAAATCCATCTCCCCCATGTCAACCCAGATCTCAGCGGAGGCTCCAGTGACGAGTGAAACTTTGATACCTGTCGAGAGTGCGAGCACACTGCAACAGGTCATAGCTAGCGAGACAACTTCTGGCGACTATGTGATGTTGTCTGAGGTAGAGGTGCAGGCGGAGGTGCTCAGCATCATCGCCAACTGCACAGGCTACGAAGTCAGCGAACTGCAACTCGACCACGACCTCGATGCAGACCTTGGTGTGGACTCAATCAAGCACATGGAAATTCTGCTTGGTGTGGGAGAGCGCTTCCGGGTCCAGGCTGAGGATGGCGACCAGATAACCGATTACCCGACCGTGGCGAAGCTTGTAGACCTTGCGGTCAGCCGTCAGAATACTTCGACTGGTGAGCAACCGGCCGGGTTGATGGCTGAGTTGATGGCCGGGTTACAGTCCGGTGATGTGCCGGGTGAGGCGATGGAGAAGCTCGCCCAGCTGGGTTCACCTGGGATAGAAGCGCCGATAGCCATACCACCTCAGCCTGAAGCAGTTGTTGAGGTGACTGCCACCGTAGTTGAGATGGTTACCGTGCAGGCCCTGGTTCCAGAAGTCATGGCTGAACCTGTCGTGCAAGCTCTGGTTATCGCCGCACCCGCAAGTGACTATGTGATGTTGTCCGAGCCAGAGGTGCAGGCGGAGGTGCTCAGCATCATCGCCAACTGCACAGGCTACGAAGTCAGCGAATTACAACTCGACCACGACCTCGACGCAGACCTTGGTGTGGACTCAATCAAGCACATGGAAATTCTGCTTGGTGTGGGAGAGCGCTTCCGGGTTCAGGCTGAGGATGGTGACCAGATAACCGA
>JACMIX010000436.1 GCA_014380935.1 Gloeobacterales cyanobacterium ES-bin-141
GAAGTCGCGGTGGTAAGTGCGCCGGTAGCGGAGACACTGAGCGTCCAGGAGGCTATCGAGGTTCTAGACGTCACTCCGCCGGTAGTCGAAGCGATAATCCCGATCGAGGCAGACCTCTCTATCCCAGAAGAGCCGGTCGCAGACGAGCCCGAGGTACCCGTGTTGCCTGCTGAGCCGGACCCTGCGCGTAGCAAGGCGGTCCCCACCCGTCCTGAGCGGCAGGAGCGCCGCCCCGAGGACAATGTTGCCACCCCATCCTCGGGGCGGGTCCAGCCCAAACGCTCGGTGGTTGTTCGTCCGGCTGCCAAGGGTGCTGCTCAGCAGCCTCAACCCCAGGGTCGGCCCGGCGGTAGCAACCTGACCAAAAGAAGTAACAAGCCCGGTGTGCGTCCTGGAACTCCGTCCATGCGCCGACGCGACGATCAGGTGCAATCCGTCGTCGAGGAGCAGCCCAAGATTCTGGGCCTGAGCGGCAATATTTCCTTGCAAGACCTTGCCGGCCGCATGAGCATACCGACGACGGAAATCATCAAGGCCCTGTTCATGAAGGGCATCATGGTCAACATCAATCAGACCCTCGACCAGGCTATGGCCGAACTGGTTGCCAAGGAACTGGGCTTTGAGGTGCGGACCGAGGAAGCTGCCTCCCAGGCCATCAAGACCGAGATGCTCGATATAGGAGACCTCGAGAGTCTGGAGATCCGGCCTCCGGTGGTCACAATCATGGGCCACGTAGACCATGGCAAGACCTCGCTCCTCGATGCCATTCGCAACGCCCGAGTTGCCGAGGGTGAGGCAGGCGGCATTACCCAGCGTATTGGTGCCTACCGTATCGAAGTGCCCACCGAGAATGGTACACGCCAGCTTGTCTTCCTGGACACGCCCGGCCACGAGGCTTTTACAGCTATGCGGGCACGTGGAGCCAAGGTCACAGACATTACCGTCCTGGTCGTGGCGGCAGATGACGGCGTCAAGCCCCAGACCGTCGAAGCCATCTCCCACGCCAAGGCGGCCGGAGTACCGATCGTGGTGGCAATCAACAAAATCGATAAAGCCGATGCCAACCCCGACCGTGTCAAGCAAGAACTTACCGAATACGACCTGGTCCCCGAGGAGTGGGGCGGTAAAACCGTGATGGTTCCAGTCAGCGCCCGCCAGCAGACCAACCTGGACCTGCTGCTTGAAAACCTGCTGCTGGTTGCCGACTTCGAACTCGAATTGATGGCCAACCCCAACCGACTGGCCAAGGGAACGATCATCGAAGCCAACCTGGACAAGGCGCGTGGACCGGTCGCAACAGCCCTGGTCCAGAACGGCACGCTCAAGGTCGGTGACATTGTCGTCGTCGGGGCAATCTTCGGTAAAGTACGCGCTCTTTACGACGACCACGGACGTCGGGTAGAGACGGCTGGTCCCTCAACACCGGTCGAAGTGCTGGGCCTGACCGACGTACCGCTAGCCGGAGATGAGTTTGAGGTCTATCTCGATGAGCGTGAAGCACGCCGAGTAGCGGACGGACGTGCTCTCAAGGCCCGGGAAAGCCGCATGGAGCAGTCGTTCGGACGGCGCGTCTCCCTCGGCAACCTGTCTGTTCAGGCGCAAGAGGGTGAACTCAAAGACTTCAACGTCATTCTCAAAGCCGACGTACAGGGTTCAATTGAGGCCATCCGTAGTTCGCTCGAGAAGATTCCCCAGGGCGAAGTCCAGTTGCGGTTGTTGTTTGCAGCCCCCGGCGAGATCTCAGAAACAGACATCGACCTTGCCGCCGCGTCCAACGCCGTCATCCTGGGCTTCAACACGACTCTCGCTTCTGGAGCACGCCAGGCCGCTGAGGCCGCCAGTGTAGACGTGCGCGACTACGACGTGATCTACAAACTGCTCGAAGACGTGCAGCTGGCCATGGAGGGTATGCTTGCTCCCGAGCTGATCGAGGAACCCCTCGGTATGGCCGAGGTGCGCGCCGTCTTCACGGTCGGCAAAAACCAGGTAGCCGGCTGCTATGTCAAAGAAGGCAAACTACTCCGCAACTGCCTGTTGCGCGTCCGCCGGGGCAAAGAAGTGGTCTTCGAAGGGCACATCGACTCACTCAAGCGCTTCAAAGAAGACGCTAAGGAAGTGGCGACCGGCTACGAGTGCGGCGTCGGGTCCGACAACTTTACCAGCTGGCAAGCTGGGGATGTAGTCGATGCCTACCGCATGGTGACCCAGAAGCGCACCTTGTTATCCAGCTAACAAAAGCCCCCCTCTAAAACTTTAGAGGGGGGCTCTTGTAGATGCTGGAAGAGCTTAGTCTTCTTCCTTGTTCTTGACGATGCCTTCACCCAGTACAAACCGGGAGAAGCGCCGTACGCGGATGTTCTCACCGATGGTGGACATCTTTTGCTTGATGAGTTCCTCGACGGTGATTGATTGGTCCTTCACAAAGGCCTGCTCCAGGAGCGCCCGCTCTTTGAGCAGCTTCTCGGCCCGACCGGTGGCGATTTTCTCGCGCATGGCTGCGGGCTTAGTGGCGAGATCCTCTCGCTCCATCTCGATTGCACGCTCCTGATCGACAACCTCGACGGGGATATCGCTGACTGCAACGTACTCGACGTTGGGACTGGCCGCGATCTGCATAGCGATGTCGCGGACCAGTTGCTGGAACTGCTCACCCTTGGCAACAAAGTCGGTCTCGCAGTTTACCTCGACCAACACGCCGATGCGCCCACCCGTGTGAATGTAAGAGGCGACTAACCCCTCACTGGCAGTGCGACCCATTTTCTTCTCTGCCTTGGTGATACCCCTTTTGCGCAGGACTTCTGCCGCTTTTTCGGGGTCTCCCTCAGCTTCTTCGAGGGCACGTTTGCAGTCCATCATGCCGGCCCCGGTCGTATCACGCAGCTTTTTGACTAGTTGTGCTGGAATGTCTGCCATGGTAATTGTCTCCAGTTAGCCTTCTTCCGTATCGTTGGTGTAGGAGAAGAGCACTTCTCCCTTATCGACTGGCGAGGCCGCCTCGGGAATAGCGACTTCGACATCTTCTTGAGGTACATCTACCTCGGGTACTACCCCATCGTCCACCTGGCCGTGGCGGCCTTCGTAAATGGCATCCGCCATCTTGCCGACAATCAGGCGAATCGACCGAATAGCATCGTCATTGGCCGGAATACCGACATCGGAAAGATCCGGATCGCAATTGGTATCGAGGAGCGAGACGACCTGAATACCCAGACGACGGGCTTCCATCACAGCATTGGATTCGCGGCGCTGATCGACGACCAGCAGGATGTCCGGCAGGCGACGCATATTCTTGATACCGCCCAGGTACTTGGTGAGGCGTTCGAGTTCGCGGCGCAAAACCGAGGCTTCCTTTTTGGGAAGCAGGTTCATCGTGCCGTTTTCCGCCATTGCTTCCAGGTCTTTGAGGCGGTCCACCCGCGAGCGGATCGTCGTCCAGTTGGTGAGCATGCCGCCCAGCCAGCGCTGGTTGACCCAGTACATACCGCAGCGTTTTGCCTCCTGGGCAATCACCGGCGCTGCCTGTCGCTTGGTCCCGACGAAGAGCACCTTTTGGCCCCGCTCGGTCGCCTCGCGTAGATAGGTATAGGCGTCATCGAGCAAATAGGCCGTCTGAGTCAAGTCAATAATATGGATGCCGTTGCGCTCCGTAAAGATGAAGCGATTCATCTTGGGGTTCCAGCGCCGGGTCTGATGACCGAAATGGACCCCTGCTTCCAGCATTTGTGGAAGAGTTACAACTGTCATGATGGACTCCTTCGGGTTTAACTTCCATCCTGGAGACGTGCAAAAACGCACCCGATTAACTATGAGCCGCAAGGTAAACTTGTTGCCCAGTAGCCCAGGATGTGCAGAATAGATGAGCTTACTCATCCTAACGAAAAAAGAGCACCGTGCCAACGTCAACGGTACTCGCTGATCTGCCGGGTGTCCGATAATAAGAGCAACCCGACGACGGCAGATGTAGACGAAATGCTCTGGCTTTGGAAACTGGCAGCCTGGTCCGCGAGTCTGGCGACGGTTGTTGTAATCTGCCTTGCCACGAGCGGCTGGATGATTCGGCAAGCACGCCAGTACAGGCGCGTCCGTCCTGGTTGGCTGACTCCGGGACACCATACTCTCGGCATTTCCCTAGTCGGGCTGGTTATTTTGCTGTGGTGTATCGGCATCTGGGGGACCCTGGATTACTACGGCCACCTCAATCCGGGCGACGCCCACTTCTGGGCGGGTAATACCATGCTGGGACTGGTGGTCGGCTCGGCCTGGAGCGCCCGTCAGATTCATCCCAGGCGCCCCTGGGCGCGCTCGTTGCACATCGCGCTCAATGGTGCCATGGTCGTCACACTGGTGTGGGTCACGGCCACTGGCTGGGTCGTCGTCCAAAAGTATCTGACATAGGAGTACAGATGCGCATCGTCTTTTTCGGCACTCCCAAATTTGCAGTGCCAACCCTGACGCGCCTGCTGGCAGCACCCACTGTCGAGGTCCTGGGTGTTGTCACCCAGCCGGACCGGCCCCAGGGCCGGGGTCAAAAATTGACGCCCTCCCCAATCAAACAGCTCGCCCAGCAACATGGCCTACCAGTCTGGCAACCGGAGCGACTGCGCCGAGACGCGGGGGTGCTCGATGAACTGGAGGCTCTTGGAGCCGATTTCTTCATCGTCGTCGCCTACGGACAGATCTTGCCGGAACGCGTGCTTGCCATGCCCGTCCAGGGCTGCATCAATGTGCATGCCTCACTGCTGCCGAAGTATCGTGGGGCTGCCCCAATCAATTGGGCCATCTACCACGGTGAGACTCAAACGGGTGCAACAACCATGCTGATGGATGCAGGGCTCGACACAGGACCGATGCTGCGCAAGGTGCTCGTCCCAATTGGTCCACGAACCAACTGTGAGCAACTCGCCCTGACGCTCTCGGAGATAGGGGCGCGGCTGCTGAGCGATACCCTGATGCATTTCGAAGATATTGTCCCTCAACCCCAGGACGACGTAGAAAGCTCTCAGGCTCCCCTGATTCACAAAGAACAGTACCCAATCGACTGGCAACAATCCGGGCGGCAAATCCACAACCAGATTCGGGCCTTCTACCCCTACGTTTTTACCTATCACCGGGGTGAACGGCTGCGAGTGCGGGACTGCTATCTACTTGATATCACCCGAACAGACTCAAAAGACCTAATGCCTGGAACTGTAATCAACATCATCAAGGAAAGCGGTATCGAGGTCAGCACCGGTGACGGTGTGCTTCTGCTCACCGAGGTACAGCCAGCTGGAGCGCGTGTGCAATCAGCCTGGGACTATGCCAACGGTTGCCATCTCGTAGCGGGGGAGAGTCTGGGGTCTGATGGACCTACCACCGGGGTCACTTGATACGACCGCTCACTCCACCCTGGGGCGGGCAATTTTTTTAGGGTTGGATGACCACTTCGTGAAATTACGAGGACGGTACCGGCGGCGTAGCCTGTTCGGGATGCAACGGGTTGGGCCTGGTGCTGCCCCAGGGGACATAGTAGGCGGGCAATGGTCCCAGGGCAGGTAGGGTGGCGCGGTTGAAGGCAATGCCCGTGTCGAGATTGAGGCCGCTGGCAAAATTGGCGGCGAACAGGCGGGCTACCCCCTCGGGTGTGCCTCGGAAGGGACGGACTCCCTCGGGGCCGGTGGGCCGGGCAGTTGGTGTGATATCGGGGACGTCGGACCCCGTCCATATATCACCATTCCAACTCAAGAAAGCGGGCTGAACACGGGCACGGCCAGTCCGGTCGGCACTGGCCCGGTTACCCAGGACATGCACATTGCCCGGCCAGGTGTAGCCGTAGTCGATGAATAGTCCGAGCCCTGAGGTGTCCTCGGTCGAGCGGCGCTCGGCAAGGTTGTCCCCATCGCGCCGGAGCCCCGCGTAGATAGGCACCCCACAAGACAGGCTACCGGGCTGGTCGCTGCGGTCGATCTGCAAGGGGTCACTCAGGTTCTGCCCGGCCATCTCGGCCAGGACCGTGGCTGGAGTGAGGTTTTGAGGCCAGCGGGCCGCCCGCACAGACGCATCGCGCGGTTCGAGGCTTTCGCGAACAGCAGGCTGCAACTGGTTCCAGAGCTGGTCTGCCAGAGTGAGGGCAGTTCGGCTCTCGCCCTGGGGAGGGCGTTCTGCTGTTTGGAAAACGATTCGCCGTCCGGTATCGGTTACTGTTCCTTCGCGCTCGATCGGGTGAGCGAGCGGTAGGAAGAGGACTTCAGTCCGTGCGCTCTTGCCTTCCCAGAACCGGGCCGTGCGATTCTGGCTATCGGTGGCAAGTACTACCAGGGTCCGGGTCTCACCGAGCCGGGGCCACTTGTCTTCGAGGTGGGGGTCAGAACCGATGCACACCAGCATATCGAGCTTGCTATCTTTGAGGGCCGGTTCACCGGGACGTACACGCGGCAGGTACTCGAAGCCGCGTTCAGGTTCTTTAGAAGCGTTGAACCAGCTAGCGAGCACAGCCACGAGGCGGCGTTGATCGCGTACGCCGTTGCGTTGCACCCAGTCGATCAGGTCTTCGTCTTCCCGGGGTGCAAGGCCGCTGTAGCCGGGAAGCCAGGAGCCGAGGGCACCGACATCGGCTGTACCCTGCGGGTTCCAGCCCGGCGTGAGCACCACCAGGCCACCACCGGGACGCCCCACTTCCCCGCACAGCAGTGAGATGATGGCGCTTGCCCGCAGCTTCTGTTCGCTCAGGGCGGTCTCGGACGGGTTATCCAGCGCGTATACCAGGCTGAGAGGACGGCGGGCGGGATCGGTGATCTCTTTGAAAAAACGCATCAGGACCGGCTCGGGGACTGCTGTAATGCGACTCACCAGGGGGGGACGGAAGCGATCAAAAAAACTGACCAGCCGAGTGAAGACAGTCCCTTCGCTATCCAGACTACGGGCCTGGCCCGGCAGGCCATTCTCCAAAAATTCGTAGCTCCAGGCCTCGGGATCGTATCGGCGTTGGGCGCGGTTGAATCCCGAGAATACGCCCTCCAGGAAGGTGAAATCCGGCTGAGTCCGGTAGAGGGCGTTGGTATTGGCCTCGATATAATCGATGTCCAGACGGTCGGATTGCAACAGGTAGTGAATCAATCCACCCAGTAAGGCAAGTTCACTCTGGGGAGCAAGTTTCATCGCGGTACTCCCGCCCAGGTTGCGCGTGGGTCCTTCGCTTACAGACCAGACTCTGGCACCTTGACCAAGAGCGGCAGCGATTGCCTGGTAAGCCGGGTAGGGTCGGTCGAGAGCATTGCCCAACAGCAGAATGCTACGGCTGCCGGAGAGTTCTGACCAGTGGTTGGGGGCGGCGGGCTGGCCGAAAGTGGTATCGAGGGCGTTGATGATGGCGAGGGCTCCCCGCTCCCCCTGACGTTCGAGTCTGCCTCCTACGAGGCGAGCAAATTTTGCCCAGGTATAGGCTTCCTCATTGGTCAGGTCGGTACCCAGGTGAAAGCCGAGTCCCTCGGTCCGCCTCAGTTGGGGGCTCCAGCCGGTGGTCCTGAGCTTGAGTGTGCGGTCGCCCCAGCGGCTCAGGGCCTCCGCCCAGCTGATGGGCTTGAAGCGTTGGGCTCCCGGCGCACGATACTGCGGGGTAAGCAAACGATTGGGAATAGGGCGGGTCCGCCAGGGATCAGGCAGGTCCGGTCCGGGTAGTGCCGTCTGGGCGTAGGCGGGCAACAGCCAGGTTACCCCGACCGCACCGGTCAGTCGTATGAAGGGGCGTCGTCGCATAGAGGAGATGGCGTGCAAACTGACCAAAGTTTAGCCGCGAAAGCGACCGGCAGCACGAGCTGTACAACGGGTTCAGCACACGGCTTTTAAAACTAAATCTGTTGTCGGCCTCCATGTATACGTGGTCTGAGGGCACAGGACGCGTAGGATGGTGGCGCAAAACCTTAATGACATACCCCCATGACTGAAGCCAATAATGGACCCCAGGCTGAGGAAAAAGCCGAATCCAAGGAACCTGCTGTCACCTTCGTCCACTCCTCCAACTTCCCGGAGATACTGGACCGCCTGGGCATGACCCTGGCACTTACTACCTACCAGGCGGGCAAGCTGTGTTTTCTGAGTAGTTACCAGGGCCGGTTGCGGTTGTTGATGCGCACCTACAACCGGGCCATGGGCCTGTTTGCCCATCCGGGCGGGCTGCTGCTGGGAACGAACAACCAGGTCTGGAGTTTTGTCAAAGCCCCTCACCTGCTGCCTCTCTACTATCCCGACCAAAAATACGACAACCTGTTCATGCCCCAGACGGCCTATGTCACGGGAGCAGTGGCCATCCACGACTTGTTTTTGCTCGAAAAGGACATTTGTTTTGTCAACACGCTCTTCTCCTGCGTGGCCCGGGTCAGCAACCGGCACAGTTTCGTCCCTCTATGGCAACCCCCTTTCATCACCCGGCTGATGCCCGAGGACCGCTGCCACCTCCACGGGATCGCACTGCAAAATGGACGTTTGCGCTACGCGGTTGCCCTGGGATCGACTAACCACGCGGCGGGCTGGC
>JACMIX010000437.1 GCA_014380935.1 Gloeobacterales cyanobacterium ES-bin-141
TACCGATGTTGCCCATTCAGGTTCCTTTCGCCGGTTCCTACCTGCTTTTTGAAAAACGCTCGGATGTTTAAGTAGGGCTGCATAACCAAGATGAGTTGCGGCGATGTTTATCGACAAACTCGGGGAATCCTGAGTCAAAACCCATTTCGCGGGACTCGTTCGCACACATGCTTGAAGGTGATACACATGTTCAACACTGAATCTGCTTTCAAGCCAGGCGTCCGCAAAGACATGCGGCCAGTCGGAGCTTGTGCGCACGGTCATATCCTGGTTGCCGAGGACAACGCCGTCAACCAGAAAGTGGCCGTGCGTCTATTGGAGAAGTTGGGCTACCAGGCCGATGTGGCGGCGAACGGGCTGGAGGTGCTCGAGGCCATGTCGCGTGTTACTTATATGGTTGTGCTCATGGATTGCCATATGCCCGAAATGGATGGCTTCGAGGCGACCGCTGAGATCCGCAAACGTGAAGGGTCCGCACGTCACACGCCGATCATCGCCGTGACTGCCAATGCCATGTACGGCGAACGGGAGAGGTGCCTCGCCGGCGGGATGGACGATTATCTCTCAAAGCCCGTCAAGCAAGAAGAACTGGCTGCAACCATCAAGCGCTGGCTACCGGGCCAGATGCCTCTGCAACCGTCCGTCAACAACAGCACCCACGATGAAAGCACCAAGGAAGTGCAGGCTGCACTGCAGGGGTTGTGTGAAGAATTCGGCCCGGAGATGGCCATCGAGATCGTCGAGCTATTTCTAGACGATACGGTGTCCCAGTTGTCCGCTTTGCGCGAAGGGCTCACCCGGCTCGACGCACGTGCTGTAGCCCGCACGGCTCATAGCCTCAAGGGGAGCTGTGGCAATGTCGGAGCTTCCGCCATGGTTGGTGTTTGTCTGCAACTTGAGAACCTGAGCACAAGCGGTACGGTTGAGGGAGTTGCGCCCCTGCTTGCTCAACTTGAAACCGATTTCGTGGGTGTCCGGCGTGCAGCGGAGAGGTTCAAACCGGTCTGAGTAAGAGATCACAGTCATACTCCCAACACAGCCGGGACTTTGCTCACTTTAATGGGAACATGTTCACGGCTACGCAAAAGCTGCAGTTCCAGTTGCGTCGCCATCGCGAGGCAGGGGACGAGATAGCCTTGCCACCGGCTGTGCGCTGGCGCGATGGAGTTCCTCTCTGGAGCGAGATCATTTACTGCTCATCGGCAGAGGCAGCTCAGTTGCGCGACCGGGCTGCCCTAGTCAACCTTTTGCAGCAGCAGGCCCCAACCATTGGATTGGTAATCGAAGCAGAATTCGAGCAATTCGGCCGCCAACTCGCCCAGGATGTTGAAGCGCAGGGCTATGGAGGATTAGTGCGCTTTGAGGACCTTGAGACCCGGGACACGTTCTTGCGCGTCATGGTCGGGGACGGGCTGTACCCCTTGATTGTCCGCCAGGACATGCTCAAGGACTTCTGGATGCAGCTGACGCTTCAGTGCGAACGTCACTTTCTTGCCCTTGGCTGGCGGGATGCCTGCTACGGCTACTGGGAGTCTGATCTTGTCTTCGCTCAAAATCCTGCCACCTGAGCGGTCATCGGCTCGATTGGGTCTGTGCATCTGGACGTTTGCGGTACTAAAGTGTCAGGCTGGAGAGACTTGCCATCCGTGATATCCCATGCGCGCCAATCGTTCTCTACCCATACTGCCTGCCCTGGCCGCCCTTGCCGCTTCGATTCTGCTCTGGAACATGCCGGGGGCACAATTGCTGCTGTGGCCCTGCAAGCTCCTGGTCACGTTTTTGCACGAAGGCGCACATGCGGTAGCGGCCCTGGCCACGGGTGGTCAGGTCGCAAGCATCGCCATCAATCCCAACACCTCGGGTGTCACCTATACACTGGGCGGCTGGGGACTCCTCACCTCCACCGCGGGCTACCTGGGAACGGCGTTGCTTGGAGCACTCCTCTTACGCCTCGGCGCGCTAGGTGGCTGGGCGAGACCGGTGCTTCTGGGTCTAGCCGTTGCCCTGGGAGCCGGGACTCTGGTGTGGGTGCGCAATCCGTTTGGTTTTCTGGTTGGCCTGTTGTTTGCTGCGGCCCTGGTCTGGATTAGCCGCAAGGCTTCTGCCGGGGTGCAGGAATTTGTCTTTTTGCTCTTGAGCTTGCAAATCGCATCCAACGCTTTGCTTGACTCCTTCAATCTGGTTTCTATGTCCAGTACCCCCGTATTCAGCGACGCCCTCAACATGCAACAGATGACCGGCATCCCGGCCATCGTCTGGGCAGCACTCTGGTCGGTCCTGGCCGTGATCGCCGTCGCCTGGGGCCTTGCTCCCTGGATCACTCGAGAGAAATCGGTTTCCACGACGCGCGGGTGAGTGCCGATTATGCTCTCTACGAGCAGGCAAACCGTTCCCTTGAAGACTTACTAGGTATCCCGGTCAGGACAACACCGACCGGTCCTGAAGTTCTCGCGACTACCCGTCGGTTTCTCGACCATTGCGGAGCGCCCGATCGCACCATGGCCTGTGTCCTCGTGGGTGGCACGAGCGGCAAGGGGTCCGTCGCCGCCCTGCTGGCTGCCTATCTACACGCAGCAGGAGTGCGAGTTGGTCTACACATCTCCCCCTACGTGCAAGTGGCGACCGAGAAAATCTCGATTGGTGGAACGTATATCGGGGCGGCCGAATTTGCCGAATTGACGGACTGGGTGCTTGAGCGGTTGAAAGGATTGCAGGGTTTTGAGTCCCGGCGGCGCTACGGGATTGCTTCCCTGGCCATGGCTGCTGAGGCAATGCGCAGGCACAGAGTGGAGATCGGTGTCTTTGAGGTGGGATGTGGAGGCCGCTTCGACCCGGTGAACGCTCTCGATGCGGTCGCGGTCGCCATCACGACTGTCGGCATGGACCATCTGGAGTTCCTCGGTCCAACACTGCGCGACATCGCCTGGCACAAAGCCGGTCTGATCAAAAGCTCTGTCCCGGTCATCACTGCTGCACCCGAAGCGGTGTTACCTATTTTGCAGCAGGAGGCGCAGCGTCACGGCGCGCACGTGCGCGTGGTGCAAGCCGACAACATTGCCCTTGCCGGGGGGTTGTTCGAAGCCATTTGTGGATATGGCCCTCCTATAGGTATTGAATCCGCAGGCAAACTCCCTGCCCGGCTGGAGCGCATGCCGGGTGTCACCTATCTCGACGGTGCCCACAACCCCCAAAAGATGGCTTACCTGCACCGTCACTGGTCCGGGGAAGAGGCCGTGATCATCTTTGGGGTACTCGGGCATAAATCTGTTCGTCCCATGCTCAAGACTCTGAGTCGTCTGGGACGGGTGCTGGTTGTCACTCCACTTGATGTACGGGCCAAACAGCCCTGCCCGGTCGAGCAAATTTGTCTCGCGGCCCGTGGATTTGAGCATGTTGTTACGGCCCTCTCAGTAGAAGATGCACTCCAGCAGGCACAGCACCTTGCCCAGCCCGGCCAACCCATGCTGGTCACAGGCTCTCTATACCTCGCGGGTCAGGCACGTGGACACTGGTATCCCCCCGAGCAAATCATCAAGCACCGCACCAGTTGGCCCCCCAACCCCTACGGGATGCCTGTCGCCGGGTAGTTTTGGGCCTGATGATCCAA
>JACMIX010000438.1 GCA_014380935.1 Gloeobacterales cyanobacterium ES-bin-141
ATCTTGGTGATGAGGATGATCCCCAGGCCGAAGAAAGCCGAGAGGATGACCCCCATGGCCGCGTCTTCTTTGATGCGCGTCTTGCTCTGCAACCACCCGAGCGAGAGTGTGGCGAGTACCCCGGACACGAAGCCACCCACGAAAATATTGACGTAGAGCAAAAAGGCAATGGCGATCCCCGGTACGACCGAATTGGAGACGACCAGACCCAGGAGCGAGAGTCTACGCACGACAAGATATGTGCCGGTTACCGCACACAGGGTACCGACCAGGAGAGCCGAGAGGAACGCCCGGACCATGAACTCGTAGCCCAGGGGCTCACTCAGGAGATTGAAGAACTCGACGGTTGACTGCCACATGATCTGCTCCCTAAACCAGTGCGACCTGGCCCAGGTAGGCCCGGTTTAAGTTGTCTTGATTGAAGATCTGCTCCCGTGGACCGTAGGCGACGACCCGGCCACGCAACATCAAAATATCGTCGTAGTGGCGCACTACCTCACCCAGGTCGTGATTGACCACCAACAGCGACTTGCCCAGGTCGCGTAGTTGCTCGAAGACGCCGAGCATGGCCTGCTCGGTATACTGGTCCACCCCGGCAAAAGGCTCGTCCAGCAAGAGCAAATCCGCCTGCTGAACAAGGGCACGGGCAATAAAGACCCGTTGCTGCTGTCCCCCGGACAGTTCACCGATGCGACGGCGGGCAAAGTCGCTCAGCCCAACTCGCTCGAGCGCCTCCTGCACCCGCTCGTGGTGCTCCCGTCCGGGTCGGCTCAGCCAGCCCATGGTCGGAATGCAGCCCATCAGGACCACCTCTTTGACCAGGGCTGGGAAGTCCCAATCAATACCGGCTCTTTGTGGCACATACGCAACCCGCTCGCGCACCTCGTGCAGCACGGTCCCCTGTAGACGGGCTTCTCCACCCGCTATCGGAACCAGACCCAGTATTGCCTTGAGTAAAGTGGACTTGCCCGCCCCATTCGGTCCGATAATCCCTACCAGGCGTCCTCGTGTCACGGAGAACGTCACCTGGTCAAGGGCAATATTGCTGCCGTAGCGGACACTCAGGTCTTGAACATCAAGCATTGCTGCCTCCGGGGGGCCATTTCTTTGAGAAAGTACATGTATTGTAACCAGTGGACCGAAATCATGAGAGTTTTGTGAAACCAAATGTAGCGTCTAACCCTTGGTTAATTGCGTTGTGTTAAGTATTTTTGCCCATTGATCCCGTTGCCAATATCCAGTTTGATGGGAAGTAATTTCATATTCTTTTCATGATTATGCACCCTGGAGGCGTGGTGGTATTTGTGCGGTCCAAGGAGAATTTTTTGCAGGTACTATTGGCTCTGCTTATCGGTTTGGGACTGACTGCCTGTAGTGGAGGGAGCAGCCTCGAGCAAAACGCTTCAAGCGGATCGCTCGGATTAGACACGGGTGCAGAGGCCTTCCTCAACAGTCCCAAGCCCAAGATCGCGGCCACGAGCACGATCATTGCCGACCTTGCACGCACGATTGCCGGGGAGGACTTTGCCGTTTACAGCATCCTCAAGCCCGGTGCAGACCCGCACGTATACGAACCCACGACCGGCGATTCGCGTGTTCTCTCAAAGGCGGATGTCGTTCTCTACAACGGCTTCAATCTGGAGCCGCAGTTGATCAAAATCATCAACGCCACGCAGAATCAGGCTCCCAAGATCGCCGTCGCAGAGGTAGGCGGGATCAAGCCCTACAAGCTTGAGAAGACCGCCGGACTTGTCGTGGCGGACCCGCACGCCTGGGGTTCGGCGGCAAACGGTGTACTCTACGTCAATGCCATTGAGCAGACTCTCGGTGCGGCTTATCCCAAAAACAAAGATGTCTTTGCCAAAAATGCCGGGGTTCTGCGCAAAGATCTGAGTGCCCTGGACGGCTGGATCAAAGGCCAGATCGCTACCATCCCGGCCGAGAGCCGTAAACTGGTCAGTTCCCACGACGCTTTCCAGTACTTTGGCCGGGCTTACGGCTTGTCTGTCACCGGCTCGATACTCGGTGTCTCGACCGAGGAGGAGCCGAGTGCCCGCAAGATAGCGACGCTGATCGAGAAGATCAAGCAAGAGAACGTCAGTGCCGTCTTCCTGGAGACGTCCACTTCGCCTGATCTCCTGCAATCGGTTGCCCGCGATGCGGGGGTGAAGATTGGCGGTACCCTGTACTCCGATTCAATTGGAATTGCCGGTTCGCCTGGGGATACCTACCTCAAGATGCTCGCCGCCAACACTCGTACTATCGTTGAAGCATTGGGCGGCACATATACTGCGTTCGTCGTGCCCTCATCCGCGTCGGCACGCACCTAGGAACGCCATGCTCACAATCAACAACCTGAGCGTCCACTATCGTCAAACCCTGGCCCTGGACGGAGCGACCCTGACTATTGACCCACGTCGCATTGTGGGGATTATCGGACCGAATGGGGCGGGTAAGTCCACACTCATCAAGGCCATTCTGGAGCTCGTGCCCTCGACCGGTACGGTGACCTACGAGGGCAGGCCGCTCAAATCCCAGTTGCGCCGCGTTGCCTACATACCCCAGCGAACCGCAGTCGATTGGGATTACCCAGCCACGGTCCATGATGTGGTGATGATGGGCCGCTGCGTCCACATCGGTTGGCTGCGTTGGGCCTCTGCCACTGACCGAAAGCTGGTCGTAGAAGCGCTCGAGCGCGTGGGCATGGAGGGATTTGCCGAGCGTCAGATAGGTGAGCTTTCCGGCGGTCAACAGCAAAGGGTCTTCATCGCCCGTGCCCTGGCCCAGCAAGCGGATCTGCTCTTTTTTGACGAGCCTTTCGTGGGGGTGGACCAGACTACCGAGGCGATCATTTTCCAGATTTTTGCGCAGCTGCGTGACCAGGGTAAGACGCTCCTGGTGGTCAACCACGACCTGGGTGAAGCGGTGAGCCACTACGACGACATTCTGCTGATGCGGAACCGGGTAGTCGCTTTCGGTCCTCGCGCCGAGGTCTTCAACGACACAAACCTCGGCCTCGCTTATGGTAGTGGCGCCATTGGTCGCGTGCTATCGGGGTTGCCCACGACCGGCATGTCATCTCTACCAGGCGACCCATGAACTTCTCAGACTTGATTGCCTTGTTTGTCGAACCCTTGCAGTACCCCTTCATGCAGCGGGCACTCCTCTCGGCCTTGCTCGTCGGTACGATTTGCGCCGTCACGGGCAGCTACCTCATCGTCCGGCGTCTGGCGTTGCTCGGGGAGGCGGTCAGCCACTCGGTCATGCCGGGACTGGCCATCGCCTTTTTACTCGGGGCCAACATTTTTGTCGGGGCCTTCATCGCCGGGGTGCTCTCGACCGTGGTTATCGCTGCCATTCACACCAACTCCAAGATCAAGGAGGACACGGCGATGGGTCTGGTGCTGTCCGGGTTCTTCGCAGTCGGGGTGATTCTGATCACCAAGATCCAGAGCGATACCAAGGTGGACCTGATGCACTTTTTATTCGGGAACATCCTGGGGGTGAGCGAATCGGACCTGGTCACCACGGCCGTCATCGCGGTCGTCGTCATTGGTACCATCGTGCTGCTGTACAAAGAGCTGCTGTTCCATAGCTTTGATCCCCTGGCAGCCAAGGCCGTGGGCCTACCCACCCAGCTGTTGCACCTGGTCTTGATGAGCCTGATTGCCCTGACGATTGTCGCCTCGATGCAGTCGGTGGGCGTCATCCTGGTCATCGCCCTCATGGTCGGGCCGGGGGCAGCGGCATTTCTGCTCACCCGCAAGCTCAAGACGATGATGGCTCTCGCAGTCCTGATCGGGGCGGTGTCGAGCCTGGTGGGTCTCTATCTGAGCTACTACCTGGACATTTCCTCGGGACCGGCAGTTGTGGTAGTAGCACTGGGATTCTTTGTGTTGTCCCTTTTGTTCAGTCCCCGCCAGGGCCTGCTCACGACTCGGTGGCAGAACCGCTACGAGGTTTAACTGTTGATAAGTTGCTGGAATTGGCTTCGGTATTTTTTTGATTAAACCGAGAATTTTATGACACTAAAGAACTTCAAAATTATACTGCTCAGGCTATCGGCGGGGACAGTATTGCTAGGTAGCCTGTTTATAGCCATACGCTAGACTATGGTTTCTGGTAGTGAGGATGAAACCTATGGCTCAAGTATTTCAGGATTTATCTGAGCAAGCGTATATTGACTTGGCAGCTTTTCCAGGGACGAGTTGGATTGTGATGGCTGAGCCTGTCCCGCAAGGTTCTATTCATCGACTGAAAATGAAGCAAGGAACTGTGATTCCTGCTCATACTCATCCATCTGATGAATATGTCTTCGTCATTTCCGGCAGCATAAGAACAGGTGGTAGAGTTTGCGAAGCAGGCTGTTTTTGGAGCACACCTCAAGGAACACGGCAGGGTTCGCATGAGGCATTGACAGATGTTGAGTTAATCACAATTAGGCTTGGCTCAATGGGTGAATTTGAGAGTGTGTAAAATCATGGAGGTGGTTAGCCGAGTTTGGCAGGAGAGAGGAATGAAGCAAGTCCCGATTGATGAAGTCAAAAACGACCTGTCAGGTTATTTGCAAGTTGCCGAGAGGGAAAGTGTGGTTATTACTCGCGACGGGCAACCTGTAGGAATTCTAATTGGGTTAGAGGATGCGGAGGATTGGTGGGAAGAACTTATATTGCGCGATCCGCGTTTTGAAGTAGAGATCGCTCAAGCCCGTCAAAGCTTAAAGGAAGGAAAAAGTATTAGCATTGAAGAGATGAAGGCTAAATACGCAGTATAACAACGGTATTGCAGCAGACAGAATCAAGATCTCGGTGGGAATGCAAAGGTCGCTCGCTGCTACTGCATTGGGTTGTTAGACACCACCAGGATAGGTGCAAGGAGTGGAGTCGATGAGCAGATTTCGTAGGAGCCTTGTCGTTGCCACGTCAATGCTTTTTCTCGTTGGAATGCCGGCGGTCGTGTCAGCGACACCGGGCACGAAGGTGAGCGGCACCATCCTGGCCAGGGGCACCTCACCAGATGGCATCGTGGTCAACGGAAGCGGGACGACCGAGGTGACCATACGTGAGATCACCATCGCCCCCGGCGGCTCGACCGGCTGGCACTACCACGACGGCCAGCTAATCGCCGTCGTGAAGTCCGGCACCTTGACGCGCACGATGCTCGACTGCTCGACCGAGGTGACGCCCGCTGGCGGGTCCTTCGTCGAGCCAGCGGGAAGGCACCATACCCACGTCGGCCGCAACCTCGGTACCGAGCCGGTGGTCTTGCTCGTAACCTATGTGGTGCCGGCTGGCCAGCAGCTATCCCAGGATGCCCCGGAGCCGCAGAAGTGCGCTCTGTGATCTCCGCGTTAGGGTAGTGCTGAATAGTAATGGTGAGCAATGTAAAATGTGTGCACAAACCACTTTCGCTTTGCGCTATGAACTGC
>JACMIX010000439.1 GCA_014380935.1 Gloeobacterales cyanobacterium ES-bin-141
TATGCGCGCCGTCGATGCCGTTCGCGCCGCCGCCCAGCACGAGGTTGTCGCGCGTCGCCCCCCAGGACGCCTGCTTCACGACCTCGACGTCGGGCACGCCGTGCTTGGCGAACAGACCCTTCTCCTTGGCGATGACCAGAGGAGCGCAATCACTCAAGGAAATGAATCCCAGCTTTGCTTTGGTAGTTTCGGGAGTATCGGCAGCATTGACGTAGCCAGGTACCAGCAGAGTCCCTGCCGTGGCTGCTCCGGCGGCAATCAGCATCTCCCTTCTTGTAAATTTGTTTGCCTTATTTTCAGTTGCCGGACTTGCTTGATGCATGTTGTTGCTCTGCATGATTATTCCTGTCACTCCTGTTTCTACCCATAGCAATCAAACGCTGGGAAAAGCTCACCATCGCCTTGAACAAGTGGCATCTCGAAAGATTGCTTTCTTTGATGACTAGAAAACACTTTACGCGCACGGCAAAATGTGTCGTTTGTAACACAAGGCTCGCAGGAGTGCGTTTTGGTTATGGAGTGATAACAAAAGTTACCGTATGCGCTGTTGTAAGGGTATCGGTAAATCTATCCGGTTTAAGAGTCGAGTGTCGGTCTGAGTGCAGCAATTGCCGACTCCCACAATCAAAAGAGGCTTCCCGGTTCACAGCTGAACCTCCTGCAAACCTGAACGAGGGTTGAAGGTGCGGTTGTCGCGGATTTTTTCGTAGTACTCCCGCTCGACGGGATCAATGTCCTTGGGTGGGACAATCTGCACTCTGACAATTTGATCTCCTCGTCCCCCGTCGGGCTTCTGCCAGCCTTTGCCCCGTAACCGCAGAGCCTGTCCCGAGTGCGTCCCCGGTGGGATATTTACACTGACGGGGCCGTCCGGGGTCGGTACATCGACCCTCGCGCCGAGTACAGCCTCGTCGGGCGTTATCGGCACCTCACAGACGAGATTGTCCTCTTCAAGCCGAAAAAACGGGTGAGAGTGAATTTGCACGGTCAGGTAAAGGTCTCCCCTCTGTCCGCCGAAGGGACTGGGCCGTCCTTTGCCGCGAATGCGGACGCGGCTTCCCTCCCTGGCTCCGGGTGGAATGCGCACCTCGATAGTCTCCTCACCTACCCGCAAGCGCTTGCGCACGCCTTGAAAAGCTTCCGCCATGCTCAAGGTAACGCTCCCCTCGACATCGGAGCCCGGCAGATTGCCTTCAGAGTTGTCTTCGTAACCGGCATAACCACCGCCCGCAGGCGGACGGGCCGTGCGGTAGGTGTAGGCCCGCTGTCCTCCCCGGCTCCCGGACGTGGTGGCCCGTCCGCCTAACAGATCACCCAGGAAGTCTTCAAAGTTGGCGTACTGCCCAAAGTCAACGCCTTCCGCCCCGGCACCCGGGGACGGTGCTCTGCTTGTGCCCCCCTCTTTCCAGTACTGGCCGTACTGGTCGTACTTGCCGCGACTCTCCGGGTTCGAGAGCACCTCGTAGGCTTCGTTGATGTCCTTAAAGCGAGCCTCGGCCTGGGCGTCACCGGGGTTAAGATCCGGGTGATACTGGCGGGCCAGTTTGCGATAAGCCTTCTTAATCTCCTCGGGGCTGGCTGTGTTGGCGATTCCCAGAGTGGCGTAATAGTCTTTGAAGTCTGTTGCGGGCATTTTGCGCTCCTGCTGGGTCCGGCCATCGCACTATCGACTGGCTGGTGTAAGAGAGTCTGGCCGTCTCTATGATTGTGCATGACCCAAAGATGAGACAACATCCGAGGGCAGAGTCTGTGTGGGTGCCGATGACAGGCGGTGGTAACCTCACTTCTATGGCAATATCGCGTTCACTTCCGCAACCGGTGCGCTTTGGTCTGGTCGGTGTGCTCAACACCGCGCTCGATTGGGCTGTCTTTGGACTTGGCGTTCAATTATTCGCAGAGGTTGCTCCCTACCAGATCAAGGCAGCGAGCTTTGCTGTCGGGGTAGCGAGCAGTTACTTCTTCAATTCGCGCTGGACTTTCGCCGAACAGCGTCACCTTAGCGGCACGGGCAGGAATACCGAGCTGCGCGTACTCGGTCGCTTCCTGGTCGTATCCTTACTGTGCCTGGGGATCAACACCCTGAGCTTCCAGTTCGTCTCCCAAGCTCTCGGGATGGGCAAGCTCATGGGTCTAACTGCTGCCACCCTGTTCGCGTTCGCGCTTGGCTTTGGTCTGAATCGCGCCTGGACTTTCCGGGCTGGAGCTGTTGAGTAGGAAACTGAGAATAAGAACTGTTAAAGTTAGCCGTCATAATGTCCAATTGCCAGTACGACTGCCTACTGCATTTCGGTCAAAATTGCTTTTGAAACGCTACCAAAAAGCCCTTGCACTAGATTTTTGACTAAAACTGTCGAAATCAGATCGCAAGAAATATAGGAATCCTTATCGAGCCCACCTTCACCCCTGGAAACAAAAATTCTTGCTGGATTGCCCTTGCACGCATCTAAATCACTAGTAATGGGAACAACAAGAACTGTTCTACTATGATCATTCCTAATATTTTCGGAAATGATAACAACAGGGCGTCTTTTATCGTCGCCCTGTTGTTTCAATCCTTCGCACAGATAGGTTCCACCTTGTCTAGGTCTAGAGCGTTGTGGAGTTTTACCTGTCATTTACAAGTCAGTCGTTCCGATTATTTTCTTCTTCGTTCCAAGCTGACATAGCTTCATTCTGCCCCTATTGCAGCCCACTCTTCCTCCTCGAGAGCAGCAGAAATAGGGCGGTTCGCATAATAAGCCAACAGCTGAGATTCAACTAGTTGCCACTTTAGCCGTCTGTTTCTAAATGAAAAAGACTTGCCCGAAGAAAATCTGCTCCAAAAATTGCTTCTGCCGCGGCTCTGTCTGTCTTACTTTCCATATGCTAGATCCGTGTGAGCAGCTGTTTCAAACACCACCTACATATTTATAAACCAAACTAACAATAATCGTAAACCGAACCAGGCATAATTACGTGGAAGATTGACTGGCTTGCATGCTTCTCGCAAACTCTTACTCCAACTTCCCTCAAGATCCGAACTGCACCTTCTCGTACAGAGCAGCGATAGGCATATCCAGGTCAACACTATCGAGGCGGACGATTGATTGATTATCGTAGGTCTGGAGGACCCAGAGCTGGTTGTTCTCAGATGAGCGCCGGTAGCACTCGACGCCTGGCTGGTGGCTGTCCACGAGAACGTATTCCTGCAAAGAGGCGAGTCGGCGGTAGTGACGAAACTTTTCGCCCCGATCAAATGCTTCGGTCGAGGGTGAGAGCACTTCGACGATCAAGCAGGGGTACTGGGCAGTATAGCCCGGCTGGTTGTCGCGCTCGTCGCAGGTCACACTGAGGTCTGGATAGAAAAAAGGACCGTCGGCACTGATTTGCACCTTCGTATCAGCGTTGAAGACCTGGCAGGGACCGGAGCGCAGGTGTGTGCGAACCTCGGCGGTCAGGTTAACTGCAATGGCACTGTGGGCCTTGCTGCCACCGGTCATGGCGAAGATTTCGCCGCTGATGTACTCGTGCCGCACTTGCTGACACTTCTCCCACTCCAGGTACTCGATAGCGCTCAGAGGCGATTGCCGCTCGGCGATCACTGATGCACCCTCCTACATCCAAGTTGAGGCATCACTATTGTGCATTGTCAGGTATTCGAGAGGCCGTTACCTGAAGGACAACTCACTGCACATCCGTTGGTGAACGTGCCGCGCTCAGGATGGTAGCTTGATCGCTTCGAGCAACACCCGGTTCGCTTCAGGAAACGTGTAGCGCTCCAGCGCGTCCGGGCTTACCCACTCGACTACATCACAAGCCAGAGCCTGTGCCTCGCCCTGCTCCGCTCGGCAATGGTAAGCGCCAAGTCGGATCGAAAAATCTGGGTAATCGTGCTGAACGGTCATCAGTTCGCCCAGGACTTCCACGACGAGGCCCACCTCTTCGAGCACCTCGCGCCGCACGCATTGCTCCGGCGTCTCACCCGGCTGTAACTTGCCGCCTGGAAACTCCCACAGCCCACCCAGGCGCACATGAGCGGGCCGCTTGCCAATCAAGACTTTGCCCTCGCGCCATATGACACCGACGGCGATAAGCTCGCAGGCCAATCAAACCTCCTCGCTGACCGGGAAGCGGTCCAGCAACCGCCGCGCCTCAGCACAGTTGCGCTGCACGACAGACTCCAGGTGAGGAACATGGGGCACCTGCCGCAGCAGGTCTGTGGTGCGCCTGAGCAGCCGCACCAGGTCTCCTTCATCGAGGTTGGTGGCCTGGCCCAATGCCTCCCAACTGACGCCACTCGCCCAGAGCTCTACCAGCCCGACGAGCTTGGTCTCGAGCCACACCGGGATCAAGACCTGCGATCTGCGTTGCAGACGCACCAGCGAACGGCGGGTTTGGCGTAGGCCCTCGACCGCCTCCTCAACCGCGGCAGAAGAGGCGAATGTCGTCCAGGTATTGGGACGGGGCGGTTCACTAACCAGGGCGGCAACCGCTCCGGCAGTCTGGGCCGGATCGAGCTTGGCAAAATCGGGGGACAGCAGAGCCAGGGCGAGCCACAGTTCGTTATCGCCGCGGATGGCAGCGGCAATCTCGCCCAGCTGACTCGGCTTGCTCGCGTCTAGAAACTGCATGCGCTCGAGGACATGGACCAGTTGCAAAAACTCTTGCCAGTAGCGGTCCGACTCGCCGCCCAGTTGCTCGGCAAGCCTCTGTTGCTTTTTGGTCAGCCGCTCACGCACCTGCAACTGCCGCTGGTGCTGAGAGCGCCCCGACCAGGTGTGGGCGGGATGGCTTTCTAGTTCACTGCGCAGGTGCTCGACCTCGGCTTTTTGAGTGGTAACTTCTGGTGGAGCTTCCGGCAGAGGCAAGTCGGGCATGCGGGTGCTCAAAGCCGCAGTTTGCTCTGTACCGGCGATGTGCCCACCTGGTCTGAGTGTCAGGTGGCCGGGCGGAGACAGGTCCTCGACCTCGTTGAAGATTGTTCCTTGAGCTACACATTCCCAGACACCGCCAACCCCGGTAACGATCCAGTGGTTTTCCCTGGTCAGACACACGAGCATCAGCGGCGGACCCGGTACCTTGCGGACCAGTACGGCGGTCTTGGGTTCACGGTCACGGGGGTCCACGACGATCAGCAGTGAGCCTGAGAGGGCAAATTTGAGTTGTCCTGTGAGTTCTTGCTCGCGCAGACGGTCAGCCTGCTCTTTGAGAATCATCAACAGCCGTCGCGCTTCGCGTAGGCGGTCGCGCAGTTTTTCGTAGTAGGCCAGTTCTGCTTCGTCAACTGGCACGTCTCCCGCATTGAGCACTGCCAGTTGGGCGCTCACTTCTTCATATTCGTGGCGCACCGGCTCCAGGTGCAGAGTCGCTAGATACTGGCCGAAGCTGCTCTCGACCAGGCGACGCGCCTCATCAAGGCTATGGCGCTCCAGCAGGTTCAGCACCATGCCGTAGCTGGGGGTGAACTGGCTCACCAGCGGATCAGGTTGAGATGTAGCCAGATGGGCCGCTTCTTGAGCCGATTCGAAGGGTCCCTGTAAGGTGACGACGTGTCCGACCTCGTCCATACCCCGGCGACCCGCCCTGCCTGCCATTTGCAGAAACTCCGAGGCGGTGAGGAGGCGGTGACCATTGTCGGTCCGCTTGGAGAGCATCGAGATGACTGTCGTGCGCGCGGGCATATTGATACCGGCAGCGAGTGTCTCGGTGGCAAAGACAACCTTGATGAGGCCCTGCTGAAACAACCCTTCTACGAGAGCCTTCCAGGCAGGCAGTACCCCGGCGTGGTGAACGGCAATCCCGCTGTAAAGCTGCGCCAGTTGATGTTCACGAATCGCCTCGGGGTTTTCGGTCACGAACTTGTCGATCTGCGGGGCGATACGGCTCTGCTCGCGCTCATCTAGCAAGCACAGCTCACCCAGGTCTTCGAGCGCCTGGTCACAGCCGCGGCGGCTGAAGATGAAATAAATCGCAGGCAACATATCGCGGCGGGCAAGCTGACTGATGATGAAGCTCTGGTTGGGTGCTTCTGCTTGCAGGTTGCGTTCGCCGCGCACGCGTTTTTTGTCGTTCTTGAAGTGCGGGTTGATGCGAACGCCCACACGGTCGAGTAGGGGAAAAAGTCCCTTGGGCGAGCAGAAATGAAACTGGAGCGGCACCGGGCGGTGATCCGAGTAAATCAACCGGGTTGGCCCGTGGACCCGGGTAATCCAGTCGGTCAGCTGACTTGCGTTCGCAATCGTGGCCGAGAGGGCGACCATTTGGATCGGCGGTGGACAGTAGATAATCGACTCCTCCCAGACGGTACCGCGCTGGGAGTCGTTCATGTAGTGGCACTCATCGAGGATGACCGTCTCCAGGTCGGCGACCGAGGTGCCCATCTCACCGAGAGGCATGCCGTAGAGCATGTTGCGGAAGATCTCAGTCGTCATCACGACCACAGGCGCGTCCCGGTTGACCGAGATGTCACCCGTGAGCAAGCCAACTTGATCGGGACCGAATTGCTCCGAGAAGTCCCGGAATTTTTGATTGGAGAGAGCTTTGAGGGGCGTAGTATAAAAGACGCGTTTGCGACGGGCCATCGCCCGATAAACAGCGTATTCGGCGACGACGGTTTTGCCCGAGCCGGTCGGCGCGCAGACAACTACGGACTCATTCGCATCGAGTGCCCCAATCGCCTCTTGCTGAAAGGAATCGAGTTCGAATGGGAATAACTGTGGGAGGTTTAGTTCAGCGGCAACGATCACATTTGCCTGACCATCTGGTAAAGGATAAGCACTGTATGCCTTCCAGGGTACTCGAAAGACGGGCCGTGAGGAGCAATGAGCAGCCTGCTGGACCGTGAATTCAACTTAAACGCCCCCGATAGGACTTGAACCTATGCACAAGGTTTAGGAAACCTCTGCTCTATCCCCTGAGCTACGGGGGCCTGTTCGCCATTTAGTGTAGCCTGCCGGGACGGTGTTGCTATGGGCCGGTCGGTGTCTGCTAGTGGTAGGATTTGCCTAACTTAAGCAATCCGCCACGCTACCCATGGACCTCAAAGCTCACATTCGTGACATTCCTGACTTTCCCGAGCCCGGAATTGTGTTCCGGGACATCACCCCACTCCTCAAAGAACCGGACGCACTACACTTCGTCATCGACTCGCTCGCGGACGTTTTCGGGCCAAGTCAGATTGATTATGTGTGCGGGATCGAGTCGCGGGGGTTTATCGTCGGTGCTCCCCTCGCCTGCAAACTCAGCTGCGGGTTCGTCCCGATTCGCAAGCCCGGTAAACTCCCCGCCGCTGTCCATAGCTGCGCGTACACCCTCGAATACGGCACCAACAGCCTTGAAATTCACCAGGATGCCTTTGCATCGGGTTCTGGGTGCCGGGTGCTGATTGTCGATGACTTGCTGGCCACGGGGGGCACTGCGGCGGCCGCGAATATGCTGGTTGAAAAGGCCGGTGGGACGCTAGTTGGGTTCGGATTTATCATAGAGCTAACCTTTCTGGGTGGTCGGCTCAGGCTACCGGGGGATGTCCCGGTGGCTGTTTTGGTATCTTATTAAGATTAAAAGGCGGTTGTAGGCGCGATGGAACTGGTTTTTTCAACGAACAAGCTTTGCTCGACGCAGGGGCAACCGCTACCTCTGCCTGATTGGCTTGTTGATTGCATAGAGAACCCGACCGGCCTGCAAGAAAATCTGGTTACCGGTGTGGGACGTCCGACAGGCAGCGGTCTTGACCGCGGGTTGATTACGCGGGCTTTTACCTTTGCCTACAAACTACATGCGGAGCAGTACCGGGCCTCGGGCGAACCCTATATCCTCCATCCGGTCCAGGTCGCGGGCTTGTTGCGTGAGCTTGGTGGTGACAGTGCCATGGTCGCAGCCGGTTTCCTGCACGACATCCTCGAAGACACCGCCACCACTCCCGAGGACTTGGAGGAGTTGTTCGGCTACCCAGTGCGCTTGCTGGTCGAGGGTGTGACCAAGCTCTCCAAGTTCACCTTCGACCGCAAGGAGGAGCGCCAGGCCGAAAACTTCCGCCGTATGTTCCTGGCGATGGCCCAGGACATCCGCGTCATCGTCGTGAAACTGGCCGATCGCCTGCACAACATGCGCACGCTCGAATTTCTGAGCCCGGAGAAGCAGCGGCGCATTGCCCAGGAAACCATGGACATTTTCGCCCCCCTCGCAAACCGATTGGGAATCTGGCGCATCAAGTGGGAACTGGAGGATCTGTCCTTTAAATACCTGGACCCAGAAGCTTACCGCTCCATGCAGAAGCTCGTCTCCCAGAAGCGGGCCGAGCGCGAGGATTCGGTTGATCAGGTGGTCGAAGTCATCCGCACCGAGGTACAGCGCCAGGAGATTCGCGCCGAAATTACGGGCCGCCCCAAGCATCTCTGGGGCATCTATCAGAAGATGCAGCGCCAGCAAAAGCGGTTTCAGGAAATCTACGACGTCTCGGCCGTGCGCATCATCGTCGATACTAGTGACGCGTGCTATCGGGCTCTGTCCATCGTCCACAACAAGTTCCGTCCGATTCCCGGACGCTTCAAAGATTACATCGGTCTACCAAAACCCAACCGCTACCAATCTTTGCACACGGCGGTCGTCGGTCCGCAGGGCAAGCCGCTCGAAGTGCAGATCCGTACAGCCGAGATGCACCACGTCGCCGAGTACGGTATCGCTGCCCACTGGAAGTACAAGGAAGTCGGTGTCATCGGCGTTACCCAGCAAGAGGAGCGCTTCACCTGGTTGCGGCAACTGCTCGACTGGCAAAATGACCTCAAGGACGCTAACGAATACCTCGAGACGATCAAAGAAGACCTATTTGATTCCGAAGTCTACGTTTTCACGCCCAAGGGCGATGTGATTGAATTGCCCCGTGGTGCCACACCAGTTGATTTCGCCTACCGCATTCACACAGAGGTGGGTAACCGATGTGTCGGTGCCAAGGTCAACGACCGTATGGTACCGCTCGATTCGTCCCTTAAAAACGGCGATATCGTCGAGATCCTCACCTCCAAAAACTCGCACCCGAGCCTCGACTGGATTAATTTCGTCACCACCTCCTCGGCCAAAAATCGCATTCGCCAGTGGTTCAAGCGCACCCACCGTGATGAGAACATTGAGCGTGGCCGGGACGCCCTGGCACGTGAACTGGGCAAGACCAATCTCGAAAATCTGCTCAAGTCAGAGCGCGTACTGCGTATTGCCCAGAAGATGAACTACACCGCCGTGGACGACATGCTTGCCGCCCTCGGGTATGGGGAAGTCACGATTACCGGGTTGCTGAACAAGCTTCAGGAGCACGTTCCGCGCACCGAGCCCGACTTACCCCCGATCGGCTTGCCCAAACAGCCGCCGGCCCCGATACACGGTGATGGTCCCATTTTTGGGATCGAAGGCATGCCTTACCACCTGGCTCGCTGTTGCAACCCCTTGCCGGGTGAACCGATCGTTGGGGTGGTCACACGCGCCAACCGCTCCATCACTGTCCACCATCATGGTTGTGCTAACACCGCCAAGGTCGATCCGGACCAGCTCATTCCCCTTTCCTGGAATCGTGGCTACAACCAGGACCGTCCCCACACCTACGCAGTCGGTATTCAAGTTGAGGTTATCGACCGAATGGGGGTGCTCAAGGACATCCTCGATCGCCTGGTGAGCGACCGCATCAATGTTCGCGAGGCCAAGGTCCACACCTATCCCAATCAGACGGCCATTGTCGATTTGTGCATTGACATCACGGGTAAGGAACAGATCGAGCAGGTCACAGCCCAACTCGACAAGATGTCCGATGTGTTGTCCGTGCGCAGCCGTCATCGGCGCGACTGATTCGGCACTCTAGGCGATGTGGGTCTGGATTGTGAGTGCATCGAGGCGCTCGATGTCCTCTGAGGTGGGTGTTGGCGGTAAGAAGTGCTTGACGACCAGGATGTGCTCCCACAACGCCTGATAGAAGTAGTGAAATACCCAGGGCGGCAACCCTCCCTCGGGAACGACAACGGAGTAGACCTGGCTGTAGTCGTCTTCGACCACCAGGTCCAGGCTGGTCGGGACCGTCAGGGCAGGGGCCAGTCCAGTGGTCGGGAGTGGGTAGGGTTGCTGGAGGGGGTGGTCGAAATCGGGCCTGCCCTGATGGTCGAAGGGGTACCAGGCAATCGTCACCTCGCCCTGGGGCTTACTATGCACGCGCACCAATCGCATTGCGTCACCTCCTGTTCGTCATCTCTAGAATAGACACTCATACTCCTATGCGATAATGGGCTTTTGCTTTTTCACAGGACATTATGCAGCCGACCATCGCCGTCACTCACCTCGGTTGTGAGAAGAACCGCATCGATACCGAGCACATGCTTGGGTTACTCGCCCAGGCAGGTTACCAGATTGACTCGGACGAGCGTCTGGCCGAGTACGTTCTGGTCAATACTTGCAGCTTTATCGGTCCGGCCCGTACGGAGTCTGTCCGTGCCCTGGTGCGCCTTGCTGAGCAGGGCAAAAAAGTAGTCATCGCCGGGTGTCTGGCCCAGCACTTCCGCGACGAGTTACTCCTCGAGATCCCCGAGGCCGTCGCCATCGTGGGCACAGGTGACTATCACAAGATTGTCGAGGTGATTGCACGGGTCGCGGAAGGCGAGCGTGTCAGCGCCGTGAGCGACGTTCCCACCTACATTGCCGATGAACATGTGCCGCGTTACCGCACCACAACCGAGGCCGTCGCCTACTTAAAAATTGCCGAGGGTTGTGACTACCGCTGTGCATTCTGCATCATCCCGCATCTGCGTGGCAACCAACGCTCGCGTCCTGTCGAGTCGATCGTGGCCGAGGCCCACAGGCTCGCAGGCGAGGGAGTCAAAGAACTGATTTTGATCTCGCAAATTTCTACCAACTACGGCCTCGACCTCTACGGACGCCCAATGCTCGCAGAACTCCTGCGTGCCCTGGGCGAGGTCGATATTCCCTGGGTCCGTGTCCACTACGCCTACCCGACCGGCCTTACCCAACCCGTGCTCACTGCCATGCAGGACACCTGGAATGTTCTACCCTACCTGGACTTGCCCCTTCAGCATTCTCACCCCGAGGTGCTAAGAGCCATGAACCGCCCCTGGCAAAACGACATTCAGGATCGCGTGCTTGACCGCATTCGCGAATCGCTTCCCAATGCCGTCCTGCGCACGACATTCATCGTTGGTTTTCCGGGTGAGACACGTTCCCACTTCGAGCATCTGTGCGCCTTTGCGGGCCGTCAGCGGTTCGACCACGTCGGGGTTTTTGCCTATTCGCCCGAAGATGGGACACCGGCCGCCCTCCTGCCGGTCCAAGTGGCCGAGCGGACCCGCCAACAACGTCGGCGCGAACTGATGAAGCTACAACAGCCCATTTCCGAGTCCCGTAACTGCCTGGAAGTCGGTAAAGTCGTACCCGTACTCATCGAGCAGGAAAATCCCGCTACCGGGGCCTGGATTGGCCGATCCGCACGCTTTGCGCCTGAGGTGGATGGTCAGGTCTTGGTCATAGGAGCAGCCCAGCTCAACCAAATCGTCGATGTCCTGATCACCGGCAGCACGCCTTACGATCTCCGTGGCGAAGTGTTCCAAGCTTGATACAAAAAAGTTCTCTAAGAACAGCAGGGATCAGGACTTCATGGTTTTGTTATGAATACAAACTTTCCCTGGTCTGTCGTAACCCCTGATTAGAAAACTTTAGGAAGCTTTATGAGTCAATCGATCGATGGTCTACCCCCTGCGAACACAGGTAACCTGACCTGCGTTTATACGAGCCGGATGAGCGCGCTTCAGATCGTGCGCATCAGCAACATTGAAGAATGGTATTTCGAACGGGTTATATTTCCCGGTCAGACGATTATGTTCTCCGCCCCTGCTGAGGCCGTATTGGAGATCTACAGCGGCAGCTACGCGACCTGCCTGCTCGCGGACTGCATTCCCTGTACGCAATTACAGATGCGAGAGGCGAGCCCCGTCCAGGTCGTTGCCGAGGAGTGAGCTAGGCGTTTGCTCCGCCCACGACCTCGAGAATTTCCTGGGTAATAGCTGCCTGTCGTGCTTTGTTGTAGACGAGGGTAAGGGTGTTGACGAGCTTGTTCGCGTTATCGGCTGCTGCGCTCATAGCCGTCATGCGCGAAGCGAGTTCGCTTGCCGTAGCCTCCTGGAGTGCCCGGAGGATCTGGCTGCTCAGGTACAGGGGCAACAGTGAATCGAGTAACTGAATCGGTTGTTGCTCAAAGATCATGTCAGGTTCAATCTCGCGTGTCGCAACCTGCACTCGTTCGCGTGTGACCTGAAACTGGCCGTCCCGGCTCGTCAGTCTGAACGTCTCGTCCTCGGGTGTAAATGCCTCGGGGTCAAGGGGTAACAGCGTCTGGATGGCAGGCCGCGAGGAAATAAGCGAGACAAAGCGCGTGTAGAGCAACTCGACTTGATCGACCTCTTCGCTTAAAAAGGCAGGCAGCAACTCGTCAACCAGCATACCGGCCTCTTTAGACGAGGGTACCTGGCCAATGTTGGGGAAGGTTTTGCTAATTGGAAAATTGGTGCGCCGGAAGAAATTAATTGCTTTGTTGCCGACCAGGTAAAGGCTAAACTGCTTGTCTTGCTGCTGGAGTTCCCGGATGTGCTGGGCGGCACGGCGCAGGACATTCGAATTGTAAGCTCCGCACAGGCCCCGGTCGGCCGCGATGATCACGAGGGCTACCGACTTGACCGGCCGCTGCTTGAGCAGGGGCAGGTCCACATCCTCAAAGCGCAGGCGGGTGCGCAGACGAAACAGAACGCCTGCCAGACGATCGGCGAACGGCCGAGTGGCGAGGACCTGCTCTTGGGCGCGGCGAACCTTGGCGGCGGCTACAAGCCGCATGGCCTTGGTGATTTTGCGGGTATTTTGGACGGA
>JACMIX010000440.1 GCA_014380935.1 Gloeobacterales cyanobacterium ES-bin-141
GTCGGGTTCAATTCGTCCAGGATGATCGTCTTGTAGAGACCCGAGGCAATCGCTGCCTGGGCGATTTCCCAGCCGCGTTCGGCCTCGACGTAATCGAGTTCTTGTTGCTTGCCGCGCCAGACGATAGCGTCGCGACCACAGCGGTGGTGGTCGATCAGGTGTGGATAGCTCTGGTGCAGGGCGCGAATCGCCGCGTCCTCCGTGTAGCCTGTGCCGCCCTTCAGCCACTGCATGATCAGGACCCGGTGCGAGAGATCGCGCGAGATACCCTGGCCAATTGCCTGCAGTGCCCGCCCGAGGGCTGAGGTCGATTTGCCCTTGCCGGCTCCCGTGTAAATTTCGATACCCGATTCGCGTCCGTTGCCGTTGGTCTCCGGGCGGCGGTGCGCCCGCATCTCGGAGTGCAGGTTGGCAATTTCCAGGATCTCGGGCGGGGCACCGCGACCGGTGATGATGACTTCCAGGTCCTGAGGCTTTTGCTGAAGCGTACTGACCACTTCAGTGACCGGCAAAAGCCCCAGGTCGAGTACCGGGTTGAGTTCGTCGAGCACCAGCACTGAATAAAAACCCGAGGCGATTGCTCCTCTGGCAATGTCCCAACCCCGACGGGCCTCTTTTTTGTCAAACGGCTGGACCTGATCGGGTCCGAAGAACTCGGCCCGACCCGTGCGGACCTGGTCGATCAGGTGCGGGAAGGCACGGCGCAAGGCCCCAATAGCCGCGTCCTCGGAATATTCCCGTCCCGGCCCTTTCAAAAACTGCAGCAGCAAAACCCGGTTCTGCCGCTTCTCGGCAATTCCCAGACCGATCGAGCGCAACACGACCCCAAGAGCCGCCTGGGACTTCCCTTTGCCATGCCCGTCGTAGACGTGGATCTGGCCTATCTTGCGGTCAGGAATCACCTGGGCAGTGAGAATACCGATCTCTGGCATGACTCTTCCTCGTGAGCGTGGGCTGGCTGGACCATACTCTATCATGCACATCCCACATTTAGCAGGTAAAGTTTGGTGGTGCGCTACAGGCAGTGTTCAAGGACAGAAACCACCGTATCCAGTACTAGGCTAGCCTGGGGTTTCGGTGCTTGTCTGCGGCTGGAGTAATATGCATTTTTGGGACAGGCCTATGAATGGACCGGTGGTCTACACGGGAGGGTGTCACTGTGGCGCAGTACGTTTCCGGATCCTGGTTGAAAACCACGAGGCTACTGATTGCAACTGCTCCATCTGCCGGATGAAGGGCTTTTTGCACCTGATTGTCGCGCCGGAGCATTTCACGTTGCTGCGTGGTGCAGATGCCCTCACGACCTACACATTCAACACCAACACAGCCAAACATACTTTCTGCGGCACCTGCGGTATCCACGCCTTCTACCGGCCTCGCTCACATCCCGACGCGTACGACGTCAATGTACGCTGTCTGGACGGAGACGTACTCGGGCAGTTCGATCTCGTTCCCTTTGATGGAGTCCACTGGGAGCAGAATGTTCACTTGATTCGTGGTGAGCACTGATGGCTAAAACGTGAGGCAGGGTCTTCAAAATGACCGACAAAACGGTTCATGAGTGAACATTTCTGAAACCCTTTCCCTGAGAGGGTTTCAAGCTTTACAATGTAACAAAGTATGCCTGCCCTGAGCTGGCATACCAGAACATACTACCTGCCTTCGCACCGAGCATTTAATGCCTGTCATTACCCTGTTTTGGTGGGCCGCCCCAGGTCTGCATAATTGCGGCCTCGCCATTTGCGCGGCACCGTCAGGGTGGAGATGACAATCCGGAGTACCGCAAACGGGTCTGCGAGTGGTGAGAGCCAGAAACTCCAGCGCAAGCGATCGTAGGAACCACGAATCCCGAATAGCAGCAGTACGCGGATGGCGAGGAGCAGACCATTGACCCAGCCGAGCACACTTGCCAGGGTGCCTGTCCCGAGGGCTCCCAGTGCTAGAGCAATCAAGATGAGAACCGGCAGTCCCTGTGCCAGAACTAAGAACACGACGTCAAAAAACTGCTGAGTCGGTGTTGAGGCATCTTTTAGATCGAGGGAGCGTCCCCACTCCTTCCAGGTCTCAACCGCTCCGTCGTACATGCGCACCTTGATGAGCTTTGCCCCGTCCTGAAAGCTCACCCTGGCACCCTGGGCTGCCAGGGCACGCGCCAGGGTAACATCGTCGCAAAACGAGCGGCGAGCTGAACTGAACCCGCCCAGACGAGTGAGGGTCTGCCGATTGAAAAACGCACATTGGCCGTTAGCCATAACGCGCGATGCGTCAGTATCGGTCCCGCTCGGCCCGAACCGGTAGATAAGTGTAATCAGCAAGGCAGGCTGGAGCCAGAACTCGGCTGTGCTCTCGAGCATAAACTGAGGTGAGAGCGTCAGGGCATCGTAGTTACCTGCATGGGCAGCCTCGATCAGGGCTGGGACCAGGCCCGGTTGGGGAACCGTGTCGGCGTCGATGCAGAGGACCCACCTGTTATCGGGGTCAGACTGCGAAAAACCATACTGCAATGCCCAGGGACGGCCTACCCAGCCAGCCGGTAACGGGTCATCGTAGACGACTCGAAAGCGTGGATCACGCTTTTGGATTCGCTCGACCAGGGCAACTGTGCCGTCTGTTGAGCGGCTATCTACGACCAAAATTTCTGTGACCTCCGCTCCCTGACGGTGCAGGCCCTCTAGACAAGGGGAGAGCCTCGCTTCCTCGTTAAGAGTTGGAACAACCACACTCACCCGGTCCGGTCGTCTCACGGTCAAAATCGGCAATAAAGGCGGACGGCGCGTCCGACCCTTGGCCAGACGCGCCATCAACACCAGCAGGGCAACTGCCTGCGAGGCAAGCAGGAGCACTGTTACAAACATTGGGCTAATCCGTGACGCCGGACAGTTGTGAGGAAGAAGGAAGCGTTCCTCCAAGCCAGATCCAGACCACCGGCAGCAAGCCCAGTGCGAAACCCAGCACCACCGGAATATATAACCCCGCAGCGACGCTCATGACGGCTGAGAAGAGCATGTTGCTGGTGTAAATAATCAGAGGCAGTGTGAGTTGCGCACGGTTGGGCACAGCCACATTACTCTTCCAGAGCCAGCGCGCTACGGCCATGAACAAAAGTCCCGTCCCGAACCAGCCGGCGAAGTTCTGAAATGGCATACCGAAGAAGGGACCGCCTTCCTTCCAGCTCCAGAACCCCGACGCGACCGCCATGGCAGGGTCAAGGACCAGATCCCACGCAGTCAGGAACCAGGCCCCCAGCAGCAACGGACCGACGGTTGCAACGATCCCCCGGCTCTCGGAAAAGGCCGCCCGGGCAAGTATGTAGCAGACAAAACCCATATAGAACCAGGACAGCGGGATCGTAAAGGGGACCAGACCCAGGATCATCGGACCGAGGAGACCGGGAGTGTACGCATAGCTGCCGAAGGGAAAACCCGTGCTGGTACCGAGCAGTTCACTCGCAAGCGAAATGAGCAAGGCAGGAACCAGGAACATGAGCAGCCGCTGCCAGCCAATCGTTTGGATACCGTAAATCAGCACGGCCACCGCGCCAAAAAGAATGTAAACTGGCCCACCCTGCGTCATACCAAAATCAAAAATTGCCTGTCCTTGGGGCGGCAGGTTGTTCATGAACTCGGGTACCAGGGGTAGAAACACCAACCCGTAGAGCCCGAAGAGCATGGAGGCAATGTGCAGGCCAGTCATCGCGTTCTTGAGCAGATTCAATGATTTCATCGAGCGACTCTAAGTAAAAAACAATAAAGAACCGAGAGCAAGTATTTATCCAGAACCAATGAGGCCATGAGAAGCTGTGAAGCTAGAAATAAAACTTCACAGGTTGAGTATAGTTCATGTCGTAATCGGCACCATAACAAATGCACACTCTAGATCGAGGTCTGCCGGTACTCCTGACGCTGGAGTTAAAATGACGCATTCCAAAACTGCGAAGAACCATGAAGACTGCCACACGCCTCGAACGCATTCCACCCTATTTGTTTGCTGAGATCGACCGCAAGCGCGACGAAGCCATTTCCCGGGGAGTTGACATCATCAACATGGGTGTCGGCGACCCCGACCGACCCACTCCCGAGCATGTCGTCCGGGCGATGCACCGGGCAATTGACGACAGTTCAACTCACAACTATCCGCCCTATAAAGGCACAAAAGCTTACCGCGAGGCAGCGGCGGCGTGGTTCGAGCGGCGCTTTGGTGTAGGAGGCTGGAACCCGGATACAGAAGTCGTCTCCTCGATCGGCTCAAAGGAGGCGATTCACAACACGTTTTTGGCTTTCGTCGATCCGGGCGATCTAACCCTGATTCCCGACCCAGCCTACCCGGTTTACCGTACCGCGACCATCTTTGCCGGGGGCGAGCCCCATACTATGCCTCTGCTGGCGGAGCGCGGCTTCTTGCCCGACCTCGCGGCTATCCCCGAGCAGGTGGCCCAACGTGCCAAGCTCATCTGGATCAATTACCCCAATAACCCGACCGGCGGGGTCGCAACCCTCGAATTTTTCGAAGAGTTAGTCCATTTTGCCAAACGGCACGACATTCTGGTCTGCCACGACCATGCCTACAGCGAGATGGCCTACGACGGCTACAAACCCCCCAGCATCTTTCAAGTACCGGGGGCGCGGGAGGTTGCAATCGAGTTTCTCTCTTGCTCGAAGGCCTACAACATGACCGGCTGGCGGGTTGGCTTCGTTATCGGTTGTCCTACCGGCATCCAGGGGTTGGGACAGGTCAAAACGAACGTGGACTCCGGTGTATTCAAAGCGATTCAACACGCGGCTGTTGCCGCTTTCGAGACCAGCGAAGCGGACTTGCAGGCGCTCATGGCGGTCTACCAGAACCGGCGCAACATCATTGTGGATGGCCTGCGCTCCCTGGGCTGGCCCCTTGAGGCACCGAGGGCAACTCTCTACGTCTGGGCACCCATACCCAAGAACTACCAGTCATCGGCCGAGTTTGTCACTGCCCTACTCGACAAGTGCGGGATTATCGTTCCGCCGGGTAATGGCTATGGCGCGAACGGCGAGGGCTTCTTCCGGATTGCCCTGACTGTGCCTGACGCACGGATGCGCGAGGCTATCGGACGTATGGAGGCCGCGGGCATCCGATTTGCGTCGCTTTAGACCCTGACCCGCGGACGGGTGGTAGGTAACTGGGCAAAGAGGCTCGCCAGGGATGGTTGGGCAGCACCCGGGCCGGAGACAATCTCGATGATTTTGTCGCTCGACTCGGGCGTCTGATAAGCCTCCACGCAGACCCGGGCCACATCCGCCCGGTCGATGTTGCCCTCGAAGAGGGTGTCTGCCGGGCTGATGACGATTTCTGCCCCGCCCGCGCCGTCTCGCAGACCACCGGGGCGCACAATCGTGAACGCAAGTCCACTGCGGATCAGGTGTTCCTCCGCCCTCTTCTTCCAGAAGAGCACTCCACCAAACAGATTGAGCGGGTGCAAAAGCCGCGAAACGCACAGGGACGAGACGAGAACGAAACGTTCAACACCGGCCGCCCGCGCCCGATCAACTAGATTCACAGTGCCCTCGTAGTCCACCTGTTGCGCACCGTTGCCTCCGAACCCCGTGCGCGTACCCGTGGCGCAGAAAACAGTCGTCACACCAGCCAATGCCGGTCCGAGCGAATCCGCCCGCAACACGTCCCCCTCGAAAACCTCCGGGTCGCCCCCCAGTTCCTGTCGGGCTTTGTCCCTTGAACGGGCCAGGATGCGGGGGGGCTCCGCCGGGCGAAGTTTCTGGACAATTTGCCGGCCTGTCTGGCCCGTGGCACCCACTACTAGGATGGTCATGTCTTCGTCCTGTCGAGCCGATTGGCGCGATCTTGGCACACGCGCACGAGCCGTGTCCTCTCACGTCGGCCATATAATCTGGTCTAGGGATCCGTAGTTTCGATTCCTTACCCGGGACTGTTATGGCCATACCCCAGACGATGCATGCAGCTGTGTTCTACGGCGTCGGCGACCTGCGCTACGAGCAAGTGCCCGTCCCCGAGGTTGGCGATGACGAGGTGCTGGTCCAGGTTCGTGCCTGCGGCCTGTGTCAGTCGGATATCAAAAAGCTGCGCTACCCCCTACTGGATCCACCCCGCATCTTCGGTCATGAGACGAGCGGTACGATCGTGCGGGTCGGCGCGTCCGTCACCGGCTGGCAGATCGGTGACCGGGTAGTCGTTCTGCACCACATTCCCTGCTTTTACTGCGCCTATTGCCTGAACGAGAACTACTCGATGTGTCAGGTTTACCAGCAGGTGACCACCACGGCCGGGTTCGTTCCCTCGGGAGGTGGCTTTGCCGAGTACGTCAAGGTACCCGGCTACATCGTCAGTCACGGCGGCTTGATCCCCATACCTGAGGGCGTGAGCTTCGAGGAGGCAAGTTTCGTCGAGCCGACCAACTGCTGCCTCAAAGCGGTCAAGAAAGCCCAAATTCAGCCCGGACAGTGGGTTCTGATCACCGGAGCAGGACCGATCGGTTTGATGTTTGCCATGCTGTGCAAACACTTCGGGGCACGCCCCCTGGTGACCGACTTGCTACCTTCCCGTATCGAGCGCGCCCGCACCCTGGGAGCGGAGGTTGCCCTCGACGCACGCGCACCCAGGCTCAAAGACGAAATTCTTGAGCTGACCGGCGGCCTGGGCGTGGATGTTACCCTGCTCGCAGTTCCCAGTACCCAGGCCTTCTTTCAAGCCCTCGACGCGACCCGTAAGGGTGGAAAGATTCTCTTTTTTGCCGAATTTCCCGAGCAAGTCGAGATCCCGCTCAACCCAAACGTCCTTTACCGCAAGGAAATCGACCTGATGGGGTCCTACAGCTCGTCCTACAAAGTTCAGCACCTGGCATCCCAACTGGTCTTCGAGCGCCGCATAGACGTCGGGGCGTTGATTTCCGATGCGTATCCCCTGCGCGACCTCGCAGCAGCAGTCGAGCAGGCCGTTCGACCGGCAGAGCAAACCTGCAAAATCGTCATCCGGCCTTGAGGTCTCCTTTCACCCACCAGGCAAGACCGCTCAACAGCCCGACAGACGTGAACACCGCGAACCACAGCACTCCAAAGCCCAGGGCCTGACTCCCATCCACCCCGAGTAGACCCAAAAGCAGTACATATCCTCCCTCGCGAATCCCCAGGCCGTTCAGACTGAGAGGAATCAGGCTGGCCAGGGTGACCAGTCCATACGCGGTCAGTAGCCCCGAAGCCGAGACATTCAGCTCGATGGCCGCAGCCAGCAGCAGTAAAACGCTCCAATTCAGGCACTGAACAACGAGGGTGCTTACACCTACCCGCGCCAGGCTCGTGCGACCTCGCAACCGCTCCTCCCACTGATGTACCTGCCGGGCGGCACTGCCCAACCGTCCCGGGGCACCACTAAACCATCCGCTCATTACACCCAGGACCAGCCAGGCTACCGCAACAAGCACCGTCAACCCCCACAACCAGGGTCCCAGGACCCAACGGTAAGCTTCGACCTGTACACAGGCCAGGCTACTCAGTACGAGCAAGAACATCAGTCCGCTATAACGGTCCGCCAGCACCGTATAGGCAATCGCCCAGCCCTCCTCGCGGGCCTCACGGCCCAGTAGTACTGCCCGGCCCGCGTCCCCGCCGACACTCCCAGGCAAGAACAGGGTGAGGAATAGCCCCATGAAATAAACACGCAGGTAGGTCCACATCCCGAAAGGCAACTTCAGAGCGCGACCAAGCCACGCCCATTTCACAGCATTCAAGACCTGGCCTGCCAGGAATACACCCACCGCCATGGCGAGGAGCCCCAGATCTGCCTGTTTGATTACCTGTAGGGTCTGTCGCGGATCGATCACCCGACTGAGCAAGCCCAACAGCAACAGGCTAACCAGTACTTTGAGTAAAAGCTTCAACCCTTTGAAGCGGTTCGCATTGGTAGGGACAGGGACTGGTTCAGGCATCGGCATCAAACTACCTTATCAGGAACCGCAGAATCGAAAAGAGGGATGCGAGAAACGTAGCAACTAATACCCAATCAGGCTCTCCTGGTAGCTTTACAGAGAATTTACAAAAGTTATCATTAGCTCTCACTCTCCCCACGGCTTCCCCAGTTGCTCCACAAGTTTTCCACAGGTAAGCAACGAAACAGGCAAAGTCCTTCGACCTTCCTGTGGAAAACCCGAGGCCGATCGCCCTCAACGCTTTGTAAAGTTATGCAACAGAGAATGCACAAATAAGCCGATTCATTCGTTATAAATGTCAGGCTAGCCGCCGATGGTGCTGAGGAAGGAACGATTGACACAACTGACGGGCGGCCAAACAATGGGTTGCAACTCGATTCAAGCTCCGGTCTATGAAAACAATGGTGAGTGTTCTTGCAGAGATTCCCGAAGAATTGCACGATACCCTTCAGGTTTATCTTGATGGTCATCCCGACTGGGACCAGAACCGTATATTTACAGCTGCCCTTTCTTTGTTTCTACTTCAAAATGGCAATGGTGATCGTCGCGCCGCCCGTACTTACCTGAACACCCTTTTTCAGAAGAGTTCGTAAAGCAAAGACGGGTGCTCCGCAAGCCAGCCTTGCCCAGTACAGTTTCTACTAACTGAGATAGGATCTAGCCAAGGCATTTGCTGAGAAAATGTCTCGGTGCTGTACGTGTAGGCAAGTGTGGAAGCGGACTTCGGCTTGAATCAGCCTCTGGACACACTGGTTGTCGGTGCCGGTTTAACCGGCCTGACCCTGGGCTGGCATCTTGTAAATGCCGGTCGGACAGTGTTGTTGTGCGAAGCAACCAACCGGGTTGGTGGGGCGATCTCCACCTCCGAGGCGGACGGGTTTATTCTGGAAGGCGGTCCGAACGCTTTGCAGGAAACGCCCGAGCTCAGCCAGCTCGTCCAGAAAATCGGCATGGCGGAGCGTCTGCTCTATGCTGACTCTCGCCTGCCCCGATACGTCTGGTGGGATTCACAGTTGCGGGCCGTTCCACGCAACGTTCCTCAGTTTCTACGCTCGGACCTGCTCAGCTGGTTTGGTAAAGCCCGGCTCCTGTTTGAGCCGTTTGTTCCCCGCCTTGAAGAGGAACGGGAGGAGACCGTCACCGAATTTGTACGCCGACGGTTGGGAGATGAGGCACTCACGCGCCTCATCGACCCCTTCGTCTCGGGCATCTACGCCGGTGATCCCGGTCAACTTGGGGCAGCCGCGGCTTTTCCCGAGCTGACCGCCTGCGAGCGAGAGACAGGTAGCCTCTTGCGTGCCAAGTTGCAGGCCGGGCGGACTGGCACCCGGGCTGTGCGCCGCGTCTGCTCATTTCGCTCGGGCCTGCGTGAGCTGCCGGAGGTCCTTGCCGTCCGTCTGGGTGAGTGCTTGCGGCGTGAACACCAGGTTGTCGGTCTGGAAAGAGCCGGAGACTACTGGCGGGTGATCATCACGCATCGGGACCATTCATTGAGTATCCTGGCCCGGTCGGTCGTATTGACCGTACCGGCCTACGTGAGTGCTCAGCTTTTGCAACCTCTCGACAACTCTCTAGGACGCTCACTAGAGAGCATCTACTACCCACCTGTGGCCGTTCTCAACCTGGGTTACCCAGTCGCCAATTTACCGCGCGCCCTGGACGGATTCGGCCACCTGATTCCCCGTGGTCAGGGCATGCGGACCCTGGGTGGTATCTGGAGTTCGAGCCTGTTTGCCCAGCGTGCTCCGGAGGGTTGGTGTCAGATTACCTGCTTTATCGGCGGTACTACCGACCCCTCTTCACAGGACCTCAGCGAACGGGAGCTCGTGCGGCTTGCCCACCGTGACCTCCAGCAAGTGTTGGGGTTACGGGGTGCCCCGAAGGTGCTCGCAATCACGCGCTGGCCACGGGCCATTCCCCAATATGCCCTTGGTCATCTGCACAAACAAATGCGCGTTGAAGCCCGCCTTACCGGGCTTCAGGGCATCTTTCTGGCTGGCAATTACTTTGGCGGTGTGTCTTTGGGCGATTGCGTCGTACGTGCCCAAGTGCAGGCGGGGCAGGTGCAAACCTATCTGGGGAGCGTCTCGAGTCAGGCCAGCCTGCGTTCAGCCTGATTGGCCCTAACATAGGGACAGCCTGTTCGATGAAGAAATGTTAAAGCCAACGCAAGCACCCCTCCCTGCCGATCCCATCACAGCAGAGCTAGTCTTTCATGAACTCAATCCCACGCAACGGGCCTTTCTGGTCACGGATGGGACTGTAACCGAGCTTCTGGAGGCCGTTTTCCTTGAGGCGATTGAGGTAGTGAAACTCAGTCAGCGGACTGCACCATTAGCCAATCCAGTCGCCTCTCTAGCAGCTGGGACCGGTGAGACGGGGTACGCACGTGAAGTCCTGCTAGTCGGTAAACAAAGTAGACACCACTACGTACACGCCAGTTCGATCATCCTGCTTGATCGGTTGCCAGGAACATTGCGCATCGAACTGCTCGAGACCGGTAAAGGTATCGGGCACATCCTGCGCGATCATCACATCGAGACATTCCGGCAGATAACCGGCTACTGGTCCGAGGCAGCTGCGGGTCTTGCAGACTACTTCGGGCTGATGTCCGGAGAACTGCTGCTGGGGCGACAATATGTCGTCCATCATCAAGGCCGGCCGATCATGCAAATTCAGGAAAGGTTTGCCCAGTCCACCTTTGGTGTGTCTTAGTATCGACGCACCAGACCGGTCACAATCCCCAGTACCTCAAGACCGCTAACCGGATGAATCGGTGAGTAGCGGCTGTTGGCGGGCTCGAGCCAGGTTTGCTGCTGGCGGCGGCGCAGAGTCTTGAGCGTCATCTCGCCGTCGATGCGCGCAACGACCACATCCCCGTCCTGGGCACGATTGTTGCGGTTGACCACGACGATATCGCCTTCGTAGATCCCGGCCTCGATCATCGAGTCGCCTTTGACCTTGAGGAGGAACGTTCCTGTACGGTCTTTGACCAGGTACTCGTCGAGGGAGAGACGATTGCTGAGCACGTCCTCCTCGACCGTGACCGGCACACCGGCAGGAATCCGGTTTTCTAGAAGCGGGATTCCTAACAGGTCGGGGTCTATGTAGTAACGGTTGCCCTGAGCTTTGAGGTAGCCAAGTTCCTCGAGAACCTGTAGCCAGCGGTATACTGTCGTGCGGTGCTGATCAAGGTCCGAGGCCAGGGTCCGTATCGGTGGAAGAGGCGTGGAGCCGTAGGTTTCGATCAGCTGCTGAAGGAACTCTTTTTGCCGAGCCGTAATCATATTGATGCGATGAACACCTGTCCACAGTATAACGATTTACCCGCGTTTGTGAAGTCCCCAAGCCCGTACAATAGCTTTGACGGATTCAACAAGGGCAACGGTGGAACGGACGTTAATTGCAATTAAGCCGGATGGAGTACAGCGTGGGCTCGTAGGAGAGATCTTGCAGCGTTTTGAGCGCCGGGGCTACAAATTTACCGCTCTGAAGTTAATGCGAGTCAGCGAAGAATTGGCTCAAAAACATTACGCAGAACATCAGGAGCGGCCGTTTTTCAAGGGGCTAGTCCAGTTCATCACCTCGGCCCCGGTGGTGGCAATCGTTCTTGAAGGCAAAGGCGTAGTTGCAACGGCTCGCACCATGATGGGGACAACTAATCCTCTCAACTCTGCCCTCGGCACCGTTCGGGGCGACTACGGCATCGATATCGGACGCAATATTATCCATGGCTCCGACAGCCCCGAATCTGCCGAACGCGAAATCGCTCTGTGGTTCAGTCCGGAGGAACTCGTTGACTGGCAGGCGACTATGGGTGCCTGGGTATACGAGTAGGAGCGCTTTTGTCTTTAACTAGTTTTCCTGGCCAGTTCTAGAAGCGACGTTCTGGGGCTGGCTTTTTTCGTCTGGCGACTCTGGCGTCTTTTCTGAAGACGCGGCATCTTCGGAGATGCCCGATTTGAAGCCACGGATCGCCTTGCCGAGTGAACTGCCCATCTCTGGCAGTTTCTTGGGTCCAAAGATAATCAGTGCCACTAAACCGACGATTACGACTTCCGGAATACCTAAACCAAAAGGCATACGATACTCACTGCTTGAGGAATTGGTTTACTCAACCATCTTGACACACTCCCTCAGAGTGCCATACGCCATTTTATACACTTGAATATGGACGTTCGTTCATATATAATATGAGCAAAGGACCACAAGTGCATCGGAGTCGCCATGGAAACGCCCTTACGAAATTTGGCTCAAGCTGAGCCATTACTCGACAAAGTCCAAATCAAGCCTCAGGTTGTCAGCCCCGACCAGGCTCGTGCTCTGGCAGTCGCCTATCTCGAGGCCCGCGATGTGGCACAGCGCCTCGACGACGTGTGCGGACCCGAGAGCTGGTCGGACAGCTACCATTCCTTGCAGTCGGGTCCGGAGTGGGTAGTGGAGTGCCGCCTCAATATTAACGGCGTAACCAAGTGCGATGTCGGAGTAGGAGACGATGCCAAGGCAGCTTACTCAGATGCTCTCAAGCGTGCCGCCGTCAAGTTTGGCCTGGGCCGCTTTTTGTACCATTTGCCCAAGATTTGGGGAGACTACGACGCTGACAAGCAACGCTTTGTCGAGCCACTTGCTGTACGCGCCCAGATGCTCAATCCCATTCGGCTCTCGCCTGTGCCCGAGCCCGGTCAGGATACGGAGGCAGCGGCAAGCGCCTTGAGCGACAAGCAGATGACCTGGCTGTTGCAAGACCTTCTACGTCGCCCTGGCATCGAGGCAGTCCTTCAAGAAAATTGCGAGAAGATCGACACACTCTCCAGGGCTAAGCGTGCCCTGGGCTACTTGCTGGCCACCCCGCATGGAGACATGGGTGCCCGCTTTGCGCGCGTTGCGACCCTTGAGGAGTGGAAGAGGCTGATTGACGTGGCCAAGCGCTTGCCCGTCGCCCTACCAACCGCCAGTGGTCAGTAGTAGTTCCAATCGGCCTGCACAAGGCGCGGGCCGCCATTCACTATCACAAGGTAACAGTCATGAACTTAAAAGCACTAACGCCCAATCTCATGGTTGAAAGCGTCAGCCAGACAGTCGAGTTCTATAAAGATGTCCTGGGTTTCGAACTGGTGATGACCCTTCCCGAGGAGGGCGTACCAGATTGGGCACTGGTCCGTAGCGCGGGCGTGGAGATGATGTTTCAGTCACAGGCAAGCATGAGCAGCGAATTTCCCAGCTTCCAAAACCGACCGGTGGGCGGTTCTTTGACGCTCTATATCCAGATGGAAGACGTTCAGGAGTTCCACGCACGGCTTCAGGAAAAAGGCATCGCCGTCGAGGACCTAAATACTACTTTCTATGGCATGCGGGAATTTCGCGTTCCGGACTGTAATGGATACATGCTGGTGTTCGCTCAACAAGTTTGAAGTACTCACGGGGCGACGAGGATGAGTGAAGCAGGTAAACCACTCAGCCAGTGCTGTCGAGAATTAGACGCGTTGCCTCCCCCGGAACATCCCAATGCGTCAGATGGCCACAATTCTCGAACCAATGCAATCGTGCATCGGGAAATAGTTCTAGTGCCCGCTTTGCCTGATTGGGAAAGCACACCCGGTCATCGCGCCCCCAACCAATGACCAGTGGACTTTTGATCGAGTTCAACGGTGCACCCTTTTGTGTCTCTCCATAGGCGAGCTGGTACAGCAATTCGTCAAAAGACCGAGAGGTAGCAAAGCTGCGCATTTCTTCGAGCGTAAGCGTCGGGGACAGTTCCCAGGGATGTACCGAGAACTGAGCAAAGAGCGCAGTGCGACTCGCAACGTTCTCGGTCAACGTCGGCATCACAGGTTGCAGCAGGCGGACAAGGTTGACCGAACTATAAACCGAGCCATAGAAGAAGTGACGCTCCCAGTCGTTCCAGAAACCACCAGGGTTCAATGAGACAACCGCCCCGAGCACACTGCCACGTCGCGCGAGTTCGAGTACAAGGCGCGCTCCCATTGAACTGCCCACCGCATCAACACCGGTGAGATCATTTGCACGCAGAAAATCGGTAAGGGCATCGGCGAGCGTTCGAATCGATACCTCACCAGGCAACGGTAGAGTTTCACCAAAGCCGGGCAAATCAATTGCGATGATCGCGCGTGCGCGAGCCAGGTCGTCGAGGACCGGACTCCACGAACGCCAGCTGCCGCCCAGACCATGAACGAGCAGTAGCGGCTTACCCGTTCCTCGCCGGATGTGGTGCATGTTCATCGTGGGCTATCCCTGTTGCTTACTTGCTTCAAAGCATATCCTCGCTCACATCACAAACAACAGCAGCTCCGAGTCAGTGCGGGCTTCGAGGGCGATGAACTCCTCGTTGCTGATTGCCGCGCCATCGCCGGCCTTGAGGGGCAGGCTGTTGAGTGTCAGTTCACCACGCGCTACTTGAAGCCAGGCGTGTTGGCCGGGTTTCAACGGGTGGCTGAGCTTCTCCGCCGGGGCCAGTACGGACGCGTAAACCTCGATATCTTGGTGAACGGCAAGAGCACCGTTCCGCCCATCTGCCCCGGCAATGAGACGTAGCCTGCCGCGCTTTTCAGCGGTGTCAAAATGACGCTGCTCATAGCTCGGCGTAATTCCCCTGCTCTGAGGCAAAATCCAGATCTGTAAAAAATGAACTGGATTCGAGGACGAGTGGTTGTACTCGCTGTGAGATACACCCGTACCGGCACTCATGCGCTGCACCTCACCCGGGTGCATAACGGAGCCATTGCCCAGGCTGTCTTTGTGCTCAAGGGCCCCTTCGAGTACGTACGTAATGATTTCCATATCGCGGTGTGCGTGAGTGCCAAAACCATGCCCGCCTAGTACTCGATCCTCGTTGATGACACGCAGGGGGCCAAAGCCCATGAAGCCTGGATCGTAATAGTCGGCAAAAGAGAAGGTGTGGTAGCTGTCGAGCCAGCCGTGATTGGCATGCCCACGTGCATCGCCTGGGCGAATCGTGATCATCTCTGTTCCTCCCTACCTGGCTTAGACTTCAATTCTTTAATATTAAACTATTTAATCTTAAACCAAAAGACCTCTAGGCTGGCTCCTGTCTACCGAGTTGTCGGCATAGACGTCCCAGCTCTTCTTGCTGAGTTGCAGTTAGAACAGCCATTGTCTCGATAACAGCTTCTACGTGGTGAGGAAAGAGCTGACTGATCATTTCCTGTCCTGTCTCGGTAAGGTGGATACAGATGAAGCGGCGGTCCTCGGTTGTCCGCTCGCGTCGGACTAGGTCTCGCTTTTCGAGGTTATCGACGACCATTGTGATGTTGCCACCGCTGGTCAGCAATTTCTGCGCCAGATCGCGTTGACAGAGCGGGCCAAGGTGCAATAGTGCTTCGAGTACCCCGAATTGGCTGGCACTCAGGCCGGCAGCAGTCAGGTGACGGTGGATGCGCGCCGTTACCGAACTGGTAGCGCGGACCAGTTTGATATAGGTATCCAGAGCCAGAACCTCCTCTGGAGTACCTTGATATCTGGTTCCCATGCATCGTTCCGACTGAAATCATTCAATCTTAACTAACCAGCCGGGAGCGTCTGTGCACGAGAAGCCTGGCTGAGGTCGATGTTCTTGGCAAGCCGCTGGCGTACGACCTCGTACAAAACAATGCCGCCGGCTACAGAAGCGTTCAAACTCTCCGTCTTACCGTCAAGCGGAATCGATATCAGATGGTCGCAGTAACGCTGGGTCAGTAAAGAGATACCCTTGCCCTCCGAACCGACAACCACGACCAATGGGCCAGACAAATCGACTGTGAAGACAGGGCGTCCACCCTGGGCCTGCGTACCGACAATCCAGAAACCAGCAGCCTTGAAGCGTTCGAGCGCCTGGTTGAGGTTGACGACACGGGATACGGGCAGGTGTTCGATAGCCCCGGCAGCTACTTTGGAGACTGTGGAAGTTACCCCGACTGCCCGCCTTTGTGGAATTACAATACCCTGTAGCCCGAGCGCCTCGGCGCTACGAATGAGTGCCCCCAGGTTGTGAGGGTCTTCGATGCCGTCAGCCGCCAGGATAACCGGGTTGCTGCTCTTGGCCTGTGCCAATTCGATCAGCTCTTCAAGTTCAAGATAGGCATGGGCTGCGGCCTGCGCTGCCACACCCTGGTGGTTTGCCCCGTCAGTCAACTGATCGAGGCGCTTTTGATCGACAACATCAATTACCGCACCGTTGCTTTTGGCTGCCTCGAGCAAGGTCAAAAAGCGCGGGTCATAACGCAAGCGGTCAATGATCCACACCCGGTTGAGCGAGCGTTGGGCTTGCAGGGCTGAGAGCACGGACTGCTTGCCGTAGAGAAGGTCAGGATTTTCTTCCTCCCCGGCAGCCTGCACCTGAGACGTCACAGGCGTCGTAATTGACCGGGCAGGTCTTGCCGGCCTCGGTGCTCTCGCTACCGGGGTAATAGTCTTGGGATTTTTGCGTGTCCGGAGGGACCGTTTAGGCTTTTGGGGGCGCGGTAGGGCCATGATGATATATTTCGTCACAAAGTTTGAGAATTGAGACCAAGCGCTCGGGAGCGCTCAGATACAGGTAGCCCAGCAGAGTTTCCAGTCCAGAGGCGAGCCTGTAGGTTGCGGGGTCAAGGTGCCGAGGAATGGTCATCGCGGCGTTACGTCCCCTGCGTACCAGTTCTAACTCTTCTGTCATCAAATGGGGCTGTAAGTCAATCAGCAGGGAAGCCTGGGAACGCGCGCACACGCGCTCCACGGTCCTGGTGTGCATTTGAGCGGCAGATACAGGTGGACTGAGCAAGTTGCGGCGGACATGAAGTTCCCAGACTGCATCCCCCAGGTAGGCAAGGGCTACTGCCGAAAGTGTACGTGCCTGGGAAGGCTCCACACCTCAAACACCCCCGGGAAGATTAGAGAGCGCTTCATCAAGCGAACCGCGTAGTGACAGAAACTGCTCAAGGCGCACGAGACGAACCGTTTGCGTCACCCTGGGATTGCTGATGATCTGCAGGGTTCCGCCGATTGTCTGAATCTTCTTGGCCAACCGCACGAGTGCACCCAGGCCGGAGCTGTCCACAAAGTCAATCTGAGCGAGATCCAGAATGACGTTTGCAGAACCTTCATCAACGTATTTGTCCATTACCTTCCAGAAGACTGGCTCTGAGAATGCGTCCATCAAACCAGTCAAGCGGAAGATCTGGCAATTACTGCTTTCCTCGCGGGTGCCCCGCAAACTTACAGTCAAGTTTATTTGATCAGGAATGGTCGTTCCTCCGACACAGCAGAGCGCTACACCAGTGCTTTAATATAAAATTTTAATTCTCAACTGTCCAGGTTTTGGCCACCTTGGGCCTTAAGTAACGTCCGACTCGATGCGCTGAAGCTTGAGCATGATACGGCCAAGCGCGACGCTGAGCACTCCGACCAGGGCCAGAGCCAAAAAGGCCTCCAGGCTACGGCTACCCGTGTAGAGAACCACGGAAGAAATAAGCGCACCAACAAACAGAACACTGTAGATGAGACCGATAATGCCCAGGTTTAGCCGCCTCAGTAAGCGGTCGGTCTCAGCAGCCTTTACCCGCAGACGCAGTTCGCCCCGGTCGGCGCGGTCAAGGGTCTGCTCGATACGCCTGGGAAGATTAACCGCAAGCGAACCAACCTGACCGACTTGCTGGCCGAGTTGATTGAATAACTCTCGTGCTCCAAAGCCTGAGTTATTTGTCAAGAGCTGATCCGCAAATGGTTGGGCGACGTCCATAAAATTAAAGGTTGGATCCAGGCCTTTGCCCAACCCCTCCAGGGTGGAGACGGCTCGAAGTACAAACGTGAAGGTAGCCGGGAAACGGAAGGGCTGGTCATAGGCCATTTCGTAGATATCATCGGTAATCTCGGCAAAGGAGAAAGACTGGCTCTCAAAAGGCTTATCGGCGAAATTTTTGAGCATAAACTCGATTGAGCGGCGGATCGGAACACGGTCCGCTCCGGGTTTGATCGCACCCAGGTCAGTCAATGAGTCGATGATCTTATCTGCATCCTGCTGGGCGACACCCAGGAAAGTGTCCATCAGCTTTTCCTTGGTGCCCGGCTGAATGTGACCCATCATGCCGAAGTCATAGAAGATGAGCATCCCATCCGGACGGGCAGCAATGTTGCCGGGATGGGGATCGGCGTGGAAAAAGCCATCGTTGAGCAACTGCTGGAGGTAGGAGCGCGCCCCGATGCGCGCTAGGGCCTGACGGTCTAGTCCTGCCGCTTCCAGGGCCTCGTAGTTGCTGATCTTAATGCCCGGTAAATACTCGAGAGTAAGCACTTTGGGCGAGGAGTGACGCCAGTAAACCTTGGGAACACAAATTTCAGTACTATCGCGGAAGTTGCGACGGAAGGTATCAGCGTTGCTCCCCTCATTGAGATAGTCGATCTCGAGAAAGAGAATCCGGGCACACTCGTCATATATTGGCACCCACTCGCGCCCACCCTTACCGTAGCGCGGATGGTTTTGGAGATATTGGGCAATGCCGCGCAGGATGTGGAGGTCGATCTTGAAGAGCTTCTCAAGACCGGGGCGCTGAACTTTGACAACAATCTCCTCACCAGAGTGTAATTGAGCTCGGTGGACCTGACCAAGCGAAGCAGCAGCAATCGGCGTCGGGTCAAAAAATTGAAAAAGCTCCGGCAAAGGACGGCCGAACTCGCTTTCGATCGTCTGGACAGCCATCTGATAAGGAAAAGCCGGCACCTCGTCCTGGAGCTTGGACAGTTCGTCTACATACTCTTTGGGAAACAGGTCGGCCCGGGTCGAGAACAGCTGACCAACCTTGATAAATGTCGGACCCAATTCAAGCATGGTCTCACGGGTCCAGACAGCCCGCTCAATGCGGCGCAACGTTCGACTTTGCTCTGTATCTCCCTGACGGTAGGACCAGGGCTTTTCGTCCAACCATCTATAAAACAAAAGCCGCAGGAAAAAGCTCCAAATATCAAGCAACCGCTGGAGTCGAGAATAGTTCTCCCGACTCCAGCGGTAGGAAATGGTGGTGGGCGGCGTCAATGCGATTACCTGCGGTCGAGAGAGAACACCGGATTTGCAAGGCTTCAGGAGGCCTGGTTGCGATTACGATAACGTTGCAGCTCCGAACGCAAACGAGCGATCTCCGCCCTTAATTCATCGATCGTTTGCTGCAGGTCAGCCGAACGAGTACTACCGGAGCCGCCTCGATACCCGTAGACGCTCGCATCAGCTCCTAGATCACGCATCACCTCAGCCTGTTCGGCCTCGGCGCGCATCAAGACAGCTTCGGCAAATTCTCGTAGGTGCTCGCGCTGATCGGCCTCGTACTTTCCCACCTCACTCAGGAGGTCGGTGACGGAGTCCTCCAACTTCTCGAGCAGCACGTCCGCGGTCGCTCGACCAATAAAAAATGCACGGATCAGGGGATTGCTCACATCGGCGCTCCACACATTTTCAGGGGCTCACTGCATCTTTTTAGAATGCAGACTTCTTGATAGTAGCGCACAAGCTTGAGAGCAAGACGTTTATGGCTTGAAAGTGGGCGCGGAGAGAGAGGGATTCGAACCCTCGATAAAGTCGCCCCTATACAGCATTTCCAGTGCTGCGCCTTCGACCACTCGGCCATCTCTCCAGCGGCAACTACAGATTATAGTCTGTTCCGGGCCGTACGACTCTTAACGCAGGGTTACAAGAATAGTCTGATTAACGATTCCCTGACCCTGTTGGCTCTGTTGGACTAAGATCCGGTCTGCACCGACTAGCCGCCCATTCAGAAAACCAAGCCCTCCCCTGGAGGAGACCAGGCTTGTGTAACCCGCGCTCAAACCCCTGAAGTCGATTCGGTTTGTTCCCGGTTTTAGCAGGCGGTTGAGAGGCACTACCAGGCTGCCACGGTCGGGGTAAAAAGTACGGCCATTGACACGTATGGTCCCACGCAGGGACTGGCCTGGTAAAGCCCGCGCAATCAAGTAGTGGGACGAGGCGCGTAAATCCTCCGAATCGAGATCGAAGGCCGAGGTTTGATGGCTCTGATTGATTGCACTGCTGCTCTGGCTATAACTACTTTGCTGCTGGATAACGGAGCCTGAATCACTCCAGTTGGGGGTGGTGCGGATGCGGGACTTGCCATCTACAACCGAGACGCTGCTGCTGCCGGTGTTCACTCGCACGTCTCCATGACCGCCTACCTGCACAGAGACCTGTGCCTGGGCCGCATCGATCGTGCCGAGCCTACTTACTAAGGTCAGAGCAGCAAGTAGCCAGTACAGGTATCGGCTCATCGTGTACCCTCCTATAGACCGGACAGAAGTTTGCTTTAGTTTTTGCCAGGGTTATTTTGAACGCCCCGCCCGTCGCGGCGGTTGAGGAAGGAATTTCCCCGAGCGCTACCATCGAAGCGAAATTGACTGCTCTTGGCCAGACTCTTATCGGGAATATTCACCTGGGTACTCTTCACAACACCTCTGTAGTTGTCCGGGACGTAGATGTTGACGGCCTGGGATTGTTGAATGGACTGGTCGAGTACCTGAACTTGATTAGTGTCACCTGTACCACCGCCGGCGTACTGTCCCTGAGAACCGTTGTTGGCTGCCGTTTGCGTTTGAACAACTGGGATGACAATTCGATCGGCGTAGGCCGGTGCAGCAATCCAGACTGATAGGACAAGAAGTGAGGGACCGATGGCTTTCATAGGGAAAACTCCAGAAGGGTGAGAAATGGGGAGCCGGTTTGTCCGACTCCCACAAGCAACGAGAGGAGAAACACGACAGGCTTCAATTTGCTGGCCTGGACTCAGGGAGCCAGGTCTGGCAGAGCTAGCTGGATTTGCTGACCGTTCTGCACGCCCACCCCGGTCTGAACGTTAGGGGAGACTCTGATGTTCTGGGAACCGGGGTAACTGTATGTACTGCCCCGGCGACCGGACTGGCTGTACTGGTACTGGGGCTGCTGCTGGACGAGGGTACCACTCTGCTGCTTGACCCCGAACCCCAGCTGAATTTGTTGAGCATTCTGGACACCGACAGCAGTCTGGACGTTGGGGCTTACCTCGATGCTGCCGGCTTCAGCCGCACCTGCCATCAAGACCAGCACAGTCAGACCACAGAAAACACTACTACGCATGGCCGTCCCCCTTAGTAGTTGAAGTTGGGGCGGCTGCCCTGGTTTTGCTTGAGACTGCGCATATCGATCAGAGTCTGCTGAGCGCGGCCCAAGGACTCTTGAGCCTGCCTGGATGTCTGGACACCGGCACTCGTCTGCTGAATGTTCTGACCTCTGTAGGAGGGCCGTGCGTACTGGGACTGCTCCATGTTCTGGACGCTGACACCCGTCTGAAAGCCGCCACCTGACGAGAACTGGTACTGCTCGCCTTGCTGGATGCCGACGGCAGTCTGGGTAACATCTGCCCGGGCAGTGCCCACAGCGACAATACCCACGAGCAGCGCAATACCCAAGACCTTACAAGACGCGGACTTAAAATGCATAACAAATCTCCATGGGAAACACGTAAGCCCCACTTTCGCAGGTTGCTTTGCGTGCTCCCACGGGCGTCAACGCAGCGCCTAAAGCGCTTCCTAGTAGCGATTGTTGCGTCTTAGCGCAGCTTGCCGTGCGTTGATGCTCAGGCAACAAGCGTCTCAGTTACGCTTGTCAACGGGAAGAGCAATGCCGACACTCAGATAGGAAAGGCTGGCTTGCTCCGTCCACTCAAGCGCTCACGCAGACTGGTTAAAGCGGTTTCGACAGCGGTACCGACCAGTTGGCGGGGTTTGATTGCAGGACTCACCAGATACCACAGGCGGGCGATCTCATGCGTGTGCAGTCGATCATCCTCGGTCAGAGCCATAACCACGCGCTCACGCAGATAGGCGCCTTCCTCGGACAAAAGGGATTGCAGACCTAAGCGCGCTGTAGGCAGCAGATCAAGGCTGCCGCCCGTCCCAGCAATCTCGATCAAGTTCTCGAGACGGTGCCACTGGAAACGGCCATCTTTGAAGAGAATATCGATCAGGCGCCCGCGGAGGCGGGGCGATTCTCCCATCAACAGCCGACGTGCGACGTAAGGATAGGCCACTTCAACGATTTTGAAGTTGGGTGACAGAGAGAGCGCTACCCCTTCTTGGGTAATGAGTGAGCGAATGATGAGTGCAAACTTGGCCGGTACGCGAAAAGGGTACTCGAAGACAAGATCTGAGAACCGGTCAGTAATTGTTTTGAAGTTAAAGTCGGCAACTTTTTGACCAATGATGTTGCCCAGGACTGACTCCAGGGCAGGCACAATCGGTCGCAGATCAGTGCCCGGTGCCAGAAAACCTAAGCGAACATAGTCCTGGGCGAGCACTGTGTATTCGCGGTTGATGAGGTGAACGAGCGAATCAACCAGCGTCTCCTTGGTGAATTCATCGAGCTGATCCATCATTCCGAAGTCGATGTAGGCCATACGGCCGTCGCGCAGAGCGAAAAGGTTGCCCGGGTGCGGGTCCGCGTGGAAGAACCCGTGCTCAAGCAACTGGCGCAGCCCTGACTCCACTCCGATGCGAATAAGTTTGTCAATATCCAGGCCTGCTGAGCGGATGGCCGTGGTATCGGTGAGCTTGATACCGTCGATCCATTCGAGTGTGAGTACCCGGCGAGTGCTGTATTGCCGGTGGATCTTGGGCACATAGACATTTGGGTCGCCGACGAAATATCCGGCAAAGCGCTCACAGTTGTCGGCTTCTTGCTCGTAGTCGATCTCCTCGAACAACTTTGAGCCGAATTCATCGACGATGATTGCGAGGTCATGACCAAGGTTCAACGGCAGGTACGTCGTCAGCGGGCTGGCAGCAAATGTGCGGAGCAGGTATAAATCGAGCGCCAGTCCCTCGGTGAGGTTGGGGCGTTGTACTTTGACTGCAACTGTCTCACCAGTAGGAAGCTCGGCTTTGTACACCTGCCCGAGCGATGCCGCTGCAACCGGTACCGAATCAATTTTGGCGTAGACTTCTCGAGGGGGTCTGCCCAGTTCCTGCTCGATCAGTTGGTAGGCGACCATATTGTCGAATGGAGGCAACTGATCTTGCAGGCGGGTCAACTCTTCCATGTAAATCTTGGGCAGCAAGTCAGGCCGCGTCGAGAGGGCCTGACCAATCTTGATGCTGCCCGGTCCCAAGTCCGTGAGTAATTGCCGCAGCTGAACGGCACGCTTTGGGAGGTGCGCCTCGGTGCGCCCCTGCACCCCGTCCCACCACACGCGGCCAGCAAAACTCAGAAGCGTAAAGAGCACGGTGATAGCTCTCCAGAGTACCTGCAAGGGCCGGCGCTTGTAGTAGTTTTTGATGACCTGCGAATCGTAGCGATGAAGACTTTTAAGATCGGACACTGTTCTCTTAACCAAGCTTTACGTCGTGTAGTTCCATTTTCACTCAGTATGGACATGACGATCAAATAATTGTTAGGTAGAAATACTTGCCCGGTCAACATTGATATGACTGGCCCCATCAGTTCAAACCGAGGTCACCGGGCAGGAGGGGTTGGAGTTTGACACCAAAAACCCGTGCAAAGGCGGTACCGACAATGGGCCGAACATCGTCCAGGGTAAGCTCGGGGCAAAACTGGGTCATCGAACCCACTGGGTAATTGAGTCCGCAGGGCACAATGTGCTCGAAAGCCCTCAGGTCGGGGTCTACGTTGAGGGCAAAGCCGTGCATGGTTACCCAGCGGGAGACCTTGATACCGATGGCTCCCAGTTTGCACTCCCCCACCCAGACTCCTGTCAACCCCGCTCGTCGCTCAGCTGCAATCCCAAAATAGCCAAGCGTCTCGATCAAAACCGTTTCGAGCTGGCGCAGGTACCAATGCAGGTCTTTGCAATATGAGTTGAGGTCCAGGATTGGGTAGCCGACAATTTGGCCCGGCCCATGATAAGTAACCTCGCCACCACGCTCAGTCCGGTGCAGGGGTGCCTCGGGGTTGGACTTGACGAACTTGAGATCCGCACCCTGGCCGAGTGTGTATACAGGCAAATGTTCGAGCAACAGCAATACATCGGACAAGCTCCGCTCTGCGATGCGGCGCTCCATCAGTTCGCGCTGCCAGCGCCAGGCAGTAGGGTAGGGAACCAGGCCGAGTTCAAGTAGAATGCATTCGGGCATGGCTCCCATTGTCGGGTAAATCCAAAGAGACCGCTGGCGGGTGTCTCCCTGAAAAGATGTCCGCCCCGGTATTCACCCGCTTCATACAGCCCTAGAACTCGTAGCTCGCACGTATGTTGCCGACAGTAAGGCCATTCTGGTTGACGTTGTTGGCATTAAGCACAAACACTGCCTCGGGAGTAATTGATAAACGGTCACTGATGCGAAAGCGGTAAGCGACCGCGATATTGCTCTCGGTGGCGTCCCGTCTTGGCAAGGAACCTAGTAAGTTGTTGGTACCCGAGCCGAATGCGGGACCACTGACGCCGACATTGGTGATGTTGATTGGCTGTAGGTAGGCGGCTTCAAGTAGATTTCCCTTACCGAGCAAGTCCGGAAAGGCAAGGCCTGCCATCCAGGTATTGGAGTCAACAGTACCGCTGATACCGGGACCATTCACGTTACCGAAGAAAGCGGTCGAGCCGTAGGAGTAGCGTCCAAAGAGGGCAATATTAGGGGTGATGTCCAAGTCGAGACGACCGTGGTAAACCGAGTGCCCGACGTTGGAGACGGTATCCGGGTTAAAGAGGAGACGGCCGTCACCGCCGGTGCGGTCCCCACCGGCCGAGCCGAAGATGAAAGAGTTTGAAGCCGACAGACCTGAGGAACTGAGGTTGGTGTAGTTGAAGCCGAGGGCAAGCTCGATAGCCGGGATCGGTCGGATGCTCAACTCACCGACAGCCTGGGTACTGCCGCCCACGATACCGCCACCGCCTGCGAACTCGGTGACCGCGGCACCACCGCTATTGGCTGCGTAGAAAGCCCGAAACGCAAACGCCGGTGAGAAACGCAGGTCGATATGGGCACCCGGGCGGTCGCCGGTCAGTACGCCGATAAAGAGCGGGTCACGCCGGAAGTTGCGGAAGGAGAAGTTTTGAACTTCGTTCTGGGTGTACTTGCTGCGACCAACGATATCGATGTTTTGAATTTGCGGGCCGAAGCGGACGCGCAGATCCTGCCGACTGAAAATTGACAGTGGAAAGTCGTAGTAAACCTTGTCGAAGCTGGCCGTGACAAGTCCCGTAGTCGAGGCATTACCGGACGTTCCTACATAATCGATGCGACCCACGTTGTAGGGTGCCGACTCACCCGCACTGCCTCCGAGGCGCACCCGCAACTGGTCACCTGGCGTGATGAGTGAGTTTGCCCGGAAATTTAAGCGTGTGCGGTTCAAGAAAACCGCGTTGGTCGCCCCGCCGGGGAGGGGATCCCCACCAGCTGTTGCGTCTCGAAAGATTAACGCGTCGGTATCGGCTCCCTGGATACTGACGGCGAAAACCAGTTCTGCGTCCAGTTTGGCTGTAGTTGAGAATAGCTTTGACTCGATCTCCTTGGTCTTGGACTCCAGGGCATCTACCCGCCCGCGCAGGGCGGCAAGCTCCGTTCTGAACTCATCTTGTAACCGTTGCAGGGTAGCAAGGTCCTCTTTGGTCACTCGGTCGGCGTTGCCTGCGGTAATCAGCTCGTTGACTTTTTCGAGCGCGGCGTTAAGACCGGCGGCAAATTCGTAGCGGGTCAGAGCACGGTTGCCACGGAAGGTTTTGTCAGGATAACCCTCGATAACGCCGAAGCGCTCGACCACAGACTTGAGAGCCTGGAAAGCCCAGGAATTGGGGTCAACATCGGTCAGCTCAGACACCGAGTTGACCTGGGCAGTCAGGGAATTGTTGTAGTAGACAGAATCCTGCTCTTGATCCGCACGAGCAGGCTGAGCATCCAGAATCAGGGATGCCACGGCAAGCAGGCCGAGACTTGCATAGAAATATTTCACCACTATCACTCCTCGGATGACGCAATGGAGGGCCACTGACCGTCAGGTCATCAGGCGATAGCGCGCCTGTGTAGCAGCCCTCTTAGCGCTTTTTCACACTCTTCATTCATGAAGCTACCAAGTTACAGCCGTTCAATCAAGCGAGAATCTGTAGTACTACAGTTACGGACAAAATAACAGAATCGCCACGCCTGGACCACGAGTGTGGCCCAGCTTACAAATTCAAAGCACTCAGGTCCTGCACGTTGTGCACTTGTAAAGACCGAACAGTCTTGCGGGCGAGTCCGGTCAGAACAGTACCGGGGCCAATCTCGACCAGTCTGGTGATGCCCAGTAGCTCTAGAGTCAGGATGGTCTCGCGCCAGCGGACCGGGTGATCGATTTGTCGGGCCAGTTTGGCCTTGAGTAGAGCCGGATCGGTCGTCGGGGTCGTGGGATCAGTATTAGAGAGGACCGGGACACGGGCTACGGCAAAGTGGACTTTCTCCAGGAGTACCGCGAACTGCTCGGCAGCCGGGGTCATCAGCGGCGAATGAAATGCTCCGCTCACGGTCAGAGGAACAATCCTTCTGGCTTTGCTCGCCTCGCTCACGGCGGCTACAGCCGCGGGAGTACCGGAGATGACTACCTGGGTGGGGTGATTGTCGTTGGCAATCACGACATCCGACCGTTCAGCACACAGGCGCTCTAGTTGGTCGCGTTCGAAGCCGATCAGCGCATTCATCGTCCCGGCCTGCTGCTTGTCCATCAAACGGGCACGTTGTTCGACCAGCTTCAGACCAGTGGCAAAGTCAAAAACGCCCGCCGACCAGAGAGCGGCGAACTCGCCAAGCGAGTGTCCGGCCACCGCCCGTGGCTCCTCACCAGTCTGCATGAGTGCCTGTGCGAGCGCGACCGAGATGGTAAATAGAGCGGGTTGTGTGTAGAGCGTCCGGTCAAGACGTTCACCGGGACCGGCGCAGACCTCGGCAACAGACCAGCCTAAGATCCGCTCAGCTTCGGTGAGAATATCCCTGGCACCCGGGTGAGTCAGGAGATCCCCGCCCATTCCCACATGTTGTGAACCCTGTCCCGGAAACACCCAGGCTGTTTTCATCCACCCCTCGGCAATGCTGAGGGATCATCATAGCGTAAGGGGTGGACGGCTCGAACGCTTTAACGCAGCGGACGGGCGAGCTTCAGGGGTTGATCGAGCCGGACGAGGATGAATTCGTTGTTGTCCGGTTCGCCCGGGGTACGCCCGGTACTGAATGGGTAGTTGTTGTCATTGATGACCAGCAACGTCGTGCTGTTGATCGGCAGGACATCCTCGATCGTGACGAAGGGGAAAGTAAACGTGCCGTCGGTCGTGCCGTTGCCACCAAGCCCGAACGGGTCCTCGATATTCAGCAAGTCCACGAGCAGTTGCTTCTCAACAAAACCCTGGCTGTCCAGTTTGGTGATGTCGAGCTTGTAAATGCGCTTGAATTGGGCCGGGTCAGTCACGGCCGGGTTATTGGGGTCGCCCTGGCGGCTATCGCGCTCGATAACCAGAAATTCACGGTCGTTGATGGCGGTCAGATCGCCGATCGCCTGGCCACTCTCAACGGTGTTTTCCATGCGGTAGTAAAAGACCCGACCCGTGTAGCTCTTGGTCGCGAGATCGAACTCGTTGATGAGCAAACGGTTGCGATTGGTGTCGGGGACAAGCGGGCCTTCGAGCATGGCGTAGAGCTTCGTGCCGCTCGCGTTAAGCGCAGTACCCTCAAAACCGCGTGAACCGGGCAAGTTGGGGACAGTGTCGCCCAGAAAAGGGTTGTCTGGAGACTGAACAAGCGGTAGGGGCGGATCGCCGAGCCCTAGAAAATTAGGCAACGAGAACGGCGGCTCGATCAGCTGGCCATCCGCTGAGACATGCAACAAGAAAGGTCCGAATTCTTCCCCGAACCAGTAGGTGCCGTCGCTGACTTTGCGGAAGGATTCGAGGTCGAAGTCTCCCCCGGTAAGCAGGCGGCCCGACTGAATACTCGAATCAACTGGAATTGAGGTTCCCGGATAGACCGACTGTGCCGCAACAAGCTCGAAGCCCGCCTGGTTTGCGCTGTCATTGAGCTGCAAAAAGCTCTCGGCGCTAAAGTCGGTCAGAGGGCGACCGGTCTCGCGGTTGACCGGGAAGACCTCACCACTGCCGCCGAACCTGGTCAGAAAGTCCGGCTGTACGGCGTAAAAACGCAGCAGGTAGTCGGGGGAGTTGGCCTTGGCACCAAAACCGTTGTCGGACATGACCAGAAAAGTTCCGCGCCTGGGACCGGGCAGGACCCCGGAGAAGCCCTGAACGGGTTGCTGATCGACGAAAGGAACTGTCCTGCCGTTCGTCTCGCCGGTAATGAGTTGGCCGGAGGTGGGTCCGGGTGCAAATGTGTCGGCGGGCAGGACGGCGCGTCCGACCAGCTCGACAGCTATAGCTGTTGATGACGCGCCAGAAGCAAGGCCGAGGGCAAGCGACAATAAGCCGCCAGTCAGGAGTTTGCGCATGGATGTACGTACCATCGAGAAGACCGCACCACTGTAAAACTGTCAGAGGTGCAGGCTTGTTAAGGCCAGTTTAAAATCCGGTTATCGCAGAGATAGACCCCAACGGTAGTTCTGCAGACAGCCCACCTACCTCCAAGACCGAGAACCTCAACGTGGGCGGCCCCATTGTGAGGTAGTTAGTTACTCACAATGAGTAGTAGTGTTACAACCAGCTCAGTCAGGTTAGAGTTAGGCTGGTCATCTAAAATGCTGGTGTGGCGCAATGGTAGCGCAACAGTTTTGTAAACTGTCGGTCAGGGGTTCGAATCCCCTCACCAGCTTGCAATATTTGATTCAATCGAGCGGTTCCTCAAGGTAGCAAAGCAGGCTCACCCGACGGATCTACCCGGGTAAGGAGCGCACTGGCTCTCGGGTAACTATCCGACAAAATCAGGCTCTCTCCACGTGAGGTGTTAGAGCCGCGCAGTCCCTGTGAACTCTGTAAAAGCTACTTCACAGTTTTTCAACCCTGCCCGAGCACAGCTCGTCGAACCACTTGGGGCTTGGGGAGAGCTGAGTATTGAGAGGATAAGAAGCCTGATGGGAATCTGGGGGTCAAATCCACTCGCGTTGTGGGTACCCAACTGGAGTTTGCGGCTCCGCCTGGTTGGGCTTGTGCTGCTGGCCGTTCTGCCCGCCCTCGGCCTCACCCTTTACACCGCCTCCGAGCATCGCCGCTTTGTCGCCATTGATGTGAAGGCCAACGTGCAGCAACTTGCTGGGCTTGCTTCGGGTCGTCAGGAGGACCTGGTCGAGGGAGCCCGACAACTGCTGGTTGCCTTTGCGCAACTTCCACAAGTCCGCGACCCTGACCCCGCCGCGTGCAACAAACTGTTCGCGGACCTGTTGAACCAGTACCCTCTCTATACCAACTTCGGTGCTGTCCGGGCGGATGGCACGGTCTTTTGCAGCGCCGTCCCTCTCAAGCGCGATTCCAACCTCCGCAACCGGCCCTACTTCCAGCGCGCAGTCCAGACCCGCAACTTCACAGTCGGGGACTATCAGGTTGGCCGCATCACCGGTAAACCCTCGCTCAACTTTGGTTACCCCATCTTCGACAGGGCGGGCCTGCTGAAGACTGTTGTCTTTGCCGCCCTGGATGTAGAACGGCTCAACCGTTTACTGGCCGAAGCCCAGCTGCCCCCGAAGGCGGCCATTTTACTGCTTGACCGTAATGGCACCATTCTTGCCCGTTCTCCGGACGCACAGCGGTGGGTTGGCAAATCTGTGCCGGAAGCAGAGCTTGTTCGAACCATCTTCAGTCAAAAAAAGGGCATAGCAGAGTTGCCGGGCATCGACGGCGTACCACGCCTGCACGCTTTCGAGTCTTTGCGCAGCACGGTCGAGACCGGGCTCTACATGAGTGTCGGAATTCCGACTGAGGTGGCCTACGCCGAGGCAGATCAGTTGTTGCGTAACAACCTGCTTGGCCTCGGCATAGTGGCAGCTATCTCGCTCCTGGCCGCGTGGTTCGGCGGCAGGTTTATCGTCCTGCGGCCCATCGAGCAGGCACTCGAGCAGGCAGAACACAAGTACCTCAAAATTTTCGAGAACGCCGTCGAGGGCATCTTTCAGGTCACCATCGACGGTCGTTGCCTAACAGCCAATCCTATGCTCGCGTTGCTCTACGGATACGATTCGGCAGAGAGCGTGATGCGCGATGAAAACCATGCAGCGAACTATAGCCAGTTGTTGGAGCGGTTGGCTCGTGAGGATGTGATCTGGGGGCTTGAGTCCCAGGTCAGGCACAATGACGGTACTACCGTCTGGGTCTCACAGAGCGCCCGTGCTCTGCGCGACGAACAAAACCAACTCATCGGGTGCGAGGGTACGGTTGTCGATATCACTGAGCGCAAACGGGCAGAGGAGGAGTTTGCCTGGTTATTGCGACGTGAAGCGCACACACGCGCTGAGGCGCAAGCGAATGAGGAGCGTTTTCGCTTTCTGGCCGAATCCATTCCACAAATTATCTGGACTGCCAGGCCGGACGGTTATCTCGACTATTACAACCAGCGCTGGTTTGACTACACGGGCATGAGCCTTGAGGAGACCCAGGGCTGGGGATGGGAACCAATACTCCATCCCGACGACCGGCAGCCGTGCATCGACTGCTGGGACAAGGCTGTTCGGACTGGTGAGCCCTACGAGATTAAATACCGCTTCAAGCGGGCCTCGGACGGAACTTACCGCTGGCATCTGGGTCGGGCGCTCGCTCAGCGCGACGCCGAGGGCCGAGTCGTTAAATGGTTCGGTACCTGCACCGACATCGACGATCAACAGCATGCCGAGCAGGCACTCCTGGAGGCACGCAGCACTCTAGAACAGCGGGTTGCAGAGCGCACCGCCGAACTTACGCACACGAATACTCTCCTTGAGGAGCAAATTTGCGAACGCGAACAGGCCGAACGCTACTTGAGTACTCAGCTTGCCGTGACACAGGTCCTGGCGGAATCAGCCACGCTTAGCGAGGCCACTCCCAAACTCCTCTGGATTATCACCGAAAGCCTCGGGTGGGATCTGGGCGAGTTGTGGATGGTCGATAAGCAGGCAGGTTTACTGCGCTTTGTCGAGAACTGGCACAGTCCGCGGTTGCAAATCCCGCTGTTCGAGGCGGCGACGCACCTGTTGGCGTTTGCACCCGGTGTCGGGCTACCCGGCCAGATCTGGGCCAGCGGTCGGCCGGTCTGGTTTACAGACCTCATCTCAGACCAGAGCTTCCAGCGTGCCCGGACCGCCTGTGAGGAGGGACTACGCGGGGCGTTCGGTTTTCCAATCGTTGCGGGTGGCGGTGTACTTGGGGTAATGACCTTTTTTAGCCAACAACAACAATCGTCCGATGAAGAGCTACTGGCGATCCTGGCTGCCATCGGCAGCCAGACGGGGCAGTTTATCGAGCGCAGACGTGCAGAGACAGCCCTGAACAAGGAGCAGGAGTTTTTGGAGGCGTTGCTCAACAATCTCAGCGATGGGATCGTTGCCTGCGACGCGGAGGGGGTGCTTACCCTGTTCAACCCGGCCACGCGTAAGCTCCACGGCCTGCCCGAAGAAGCAATCAGTCCCAGGCATTGGGCGGAACACTACGATCTGTACTTGGCAGACGGAGCGACACGGATGGGCAAGGAGGACATCCCGCTCTTTCGGGCCCTACATGGGGAGCACGTGCGCAACGTGGAAATGGTCATTGCCCCAAAGAATAAAGAGGCGCGCACGGTAGTGGCAGATGGGCAAGCGATTTACGATATTCAGGGCCGCAAACTGGGAGCCGTAGCAGTAATGCGCGACATCACCGAGCGCAAGCGGGCCGAGCAAGCGCTTGAGCGGCAGGTCCAGCGCAGTCTTCTGCTCGGGCAGATCACCCAGGAAATCCGCTCAAGCCTTGATAGCAAGCAGATTTTCCAGACGACCGCAACGCAGATCGGACAGGCTTTCAGGGTCGATCGCTGCGTGCTGCACACCTACATCGAGACACCGTACCCGCGCGTTCCATTCGTGGCCGAGTACCTTACACCGGGCTGGGAGTCGCTTTTGTCGATGGAAGTACCCGTTGCGGGCAACCCTCTTATGGAGTGTCTACTGGCCCAGGAGCAAGCGATTGCTTCTCCCGATGTCGAGGTGGAACCGCTGTTTGAGGCAGCCCTGCCTCTCGCCCGGCGAGCCGGCATACGATCTATGCTCGCCATTCGTACCTCATACCAGGGCAAACCGAACGGAGTCATCGGTCTTCAGCAGTGCAGTGGGATCCGCCACTGGACACAAGAAGAGATTGAGTTGCTTGAGGCGGTGGCCGCCCAGGTCGGCATTGCCCTCTCCCAGGCGCAGTTGCTCGAACAGGAGCAACACCAGAGGCAGCAACTGGTCTGGCAGGCGGAGCATGATTCGCTCACAGGTTTGTGGAACCGGCGTGCCTTCAAACAAAGTCTGACTACAGCCCTTGAGGACACTCAACAGCACAGTCACCACACCCTGTGCTACCTCGATCTCGACCAGTTCAAAATCGTCAACGATACCTGCGGCCACGCGGCTGGGGACGAACTGCTCAGGCAGGTCTCAGCTCTGTTGCAGGCCAATCTGCGCGCAAGCGACATCCTTGCCCGCCTTGGTGGTGACGAGTTTGGTCTATTGCTTTTGCACTGCCCGCTAGAGTCTGTTCAGGTGACCACCGATAGCCTGATCGAGTGTCTGAACCGGTTCCGCTTCACCTGGGGTGATAACAGCTTTACCCTTGGAGTCAGCATCGGAGCCGCCGCCGTTGACATGCACACCCATACGCTCGACAGTCTGCTCAGCGCCGCCGATGCTGCTTGCTCAGCCGCCAAGAACAATGGTCGTAACCGCGTCTGCATCTGGAAGCCGGACGACGAGGAACTGCTTCAACAGCAGGGACAAGTTCAGTGGGTGACTCGTATCCATCGAGCCCTCGAGGAAAATGCTTTTTGTCTCTACCACCAGCCTATCGCTGCCATTTCTCCTGACGCACGCACCGGTGAGCACTATGAAGTACTGCTGCGGCTACGTGAAGGAGACAAGATTATCTCGCCCATGGCTTTTATCCCGGCTGCCGAGCGCTACAACCTGATGGGTCTTATTGACCGTTGGGTTATTCATGCCCTGTTCAGTAGCCAAAACGAATATTACCGCCGCAATTGGAAACGTGTCCGTGAGGAGGGTTGCGAGTACCTCTACTGTGTCAATCTTTCAGGAGCAAGCATCAATGATGAACAGTTTGTCGATTTCATCACCGAGCAATTCCGGATACACGACGTTCCTCCCCAGCTCATCTGCTTCGAGATTACCGAAACCATCGCCATCGCCAACCTGAGCAAAGCCTCTCAACTCATCTACGCGCTTAAGAACCTGGGTTGCCACTTTGCACTGGACGATTTCGGCAGCGGAACGTCTTCCTTTAGCTACCTGAAAAATCTACCGGTGGACTACCTCAAAATTGATGGGACTTTCGTCAAAGATATTGTAAAAGACCCGGTGGACCGGGCCATCGTTGCGTCGATTACCAACGTTGCCAGGCTAATGAATGTACGAACAATTGCCGAGTACGTCGAGAACGACGCTATTCTTGATTGCCTGCGGGACCTGGGTCTCGATTACGCCCAAGGATACGGCATTGCCCGCCCGCGCCCGTTGCTCGATCAGACATCGAATATCGGGACCTGAGCTATTTGCCACTAGGATGACGTCACAATCAGAGTCGGCTCAGTGGCGGACGCATTAAGCTTGGCCTCGTAAAAACGGCATGCCGCGTAGCCGAGCCCGTAGAGGGTCGCGGCATTTGTACCTGCGCTGAGCACCGTACCGATAACAGGCAGGCTGACGAGCGGTCGTAGGCCCAGCTTGAGCGCCCGGTTGCTACCCGAGGCCAGTCCAAAAATCATCGCCACTTCACCCTTACGGTCCGTGTCTTTTAGATCAAGCCCGTAAAGTGCTGCGATCTGATAGACCATTTGAGCCTGCACCAGCAGGTTGGCAGCCAGATCGATAGCGAGAAGACCCGCGAGGAAACCCGGTACAACGCTACTGGCAAGCCCCAATCCCCCCGCATACAAGGCTTTTTCGGTCATTACCCGTTGCGCAAGCTGAGCGGGTGTCTCGCCAGGGTGCTCTGCCTTCAAAGTGTTGACGGTACGCTCGACCTCGCTGACATCCACACGATCGACCGCATTGATAAGACCACTCAACCCCACCGCACCACCAACGGAGCGCACGAAGGAATTGTTGACCACGGACTCCACGGTACGGCCCGCCTGCCTGGTTGCTTGATCTATCCACTGGTACGCTTCGTTCAAGTTGAACCGTCCTCTCTTAACAAGTGTCTCAATCAGGCAGAATGTAGGTCACAAAGAAGTTTTTGATATCCGCAAGTAAGCCTTTCTGCCGCAGACGCTCAAGCTCGCCGCCATCGAGCCACCTGCCCCCGCACTCAGGACAAATATCCAGCTGAACATCGGCTACTCGAATGTCATTGACCTTTTCCATAGTCGTACTGTCCCGTGGACAGGTCAAGGGTAAAACGGTACGCACGCCCATTGCTTTACCCGTCAATTTCAGATCGCCTAGATCGTCTTTGCTGACTAGCTCGGGTACCTCATTGGGATCAAACCAGATACCCAGGCAACTCTTGCACTGATCGACCTCAACTTCCCCAACCATCACCAGTTCCAGGTCCTGTTCGTGTATGTCACATCGGGGACACTTCATCGGGGTTCCTCTCACGTCAACTTATCATAGGGTATTCTTCTAAGGCAGATCCGTAGTCGAAATGGCCGTTGGCGGTTGTAAAAGGGTCGTCCGGATAGCCCACACCGAGCAGACACAAACCCGCGGGCGGTGCCGCGTACTTGACCGCTTCGCGGTTACCGTCCTTCCACAAGGTTTGGAAAGCCTCAACGCTCAAGCGCCCACTACCGACCTCCGCCAGCACACCGACCAACAGGCGCATCATTCCGTACAGAAAGCTGTTTGCACGCACGCGAATGTGAATTAACTCCCCCCGACGCAGACATTCAGCGGCGTAGACATGTACCAGCGAGTGGGGCCGGTTAGAACCGCTGCGGCGAAAAGCCCGCAGGTCGTGGTGACCGGTCAGGGTCGCGAGAGCCGCAGCAATCGCCCGCTCATCGAGTGGAGAGTAAGGATAAAACCAACTCCCGCGCCGGGCAAACAGATCCGGGGTAGAGTTGTCGA